>SLHB01000185.1 GCA_007136375.1 Candidatus Hydrogenedentota bacterium | reverse complement strand
GAACGCGTGCGGCTGCCCCTCGGGCTTCTGTGGTACGGCGGCCCCAACAACCACAATATTCTTCCCAGGCACTCCGGCGGGCCGCGGCCTCATGTGGTCCGTGGACGCATTGTGTACTTGGGCGTGGAGAACGTGGCCGCGCGCTGTGTGTACACGGGCCGTCAACTCTGGGACCAACCGTTTCCCGGCATCGGGCACCCCTTCACCAACATGGAGCTGAAAGAGCGCTGGCGGGACGGGGCCGAAGTCTATATGACGAATATCCCCGGCGCCACGTACATCGGCAGTCCGATTGTCACGCTGCCCGACAGCGTCTACCTCCGTTACGAAGGCGAGATTTTCCGCCTCGATCCGGTCACGGGCGAAACGATGGACGTGTTCGCGCTGCCGGGCCGGCCCGTGACGGAAGTGTACGAAGACGAGGACGCGCCCGACTGGGGCCACATCAGCCTCCAGGGCGACTACATTATCACGACCGCCGAGCCGCACATCTTCGAGGATCAAGCGCTGGGCTGGACGGACAGCTACAGCGGCACGTCGAGCCGGCTCTTGGTGGTGATGGATCGCCACAGCGGCGAAGTGCTGTGGCAACGCGAGGCGAACATCGGCTTCCGCCACAACGCGATTGTGAGCACGGACGGCGCGGTTTATGTCATTGACGGTCTGTCCGAGAATGCGGTGTCGCACTTGGCGCGCCGCGGCGAGGAGCCGGAAGAGGTGTCCGAGCTTCTGGCGCTGAACCCGGAGACGGGCGAGGAGATCTGGCGCCGCGATGAGAACATCTTCGGCACGTTCCTGCTCTACAGCCAGGCCCACGACATTCTCGTCGAGGGCGGCAGCCAGGACCTCCGGCGCACGCTGGACGACGAGCCCCGGCAGATGGCTGCTTGGCGCGGGAGCGATGGCGAACTGCTCTGGGAGCGGGGCGGCAGCTTTACCCTTCCTGGCGCGGTCCATGGCGACATGCTCGTTCCAGGCCGCCCCGCCAGCGCCGCGTCCATTGTCACGGGCGAGGACTGGATGCGTGAGCAGCCCTACACCGGCGAGTCCAGTGTTTGGGAATACAGCCGGACCTACGGCTGCAACACCGTGAGCGCCAGTCCGGCGTTGTTGTTCTACCGCTCCGGATCCGCGGGCTTCTTCGACATGGAGCATGACTCCGGCACGGGCACCTTCAGCGGATTCCGGTCCGGATGCACCTCGAATCTGGTCGCGGCCGACGGGGTCCTCAGCGCCCTCGACTACACGCGGACCTGCACGTGCAGTTATCAGAACCAGACCTCCCTCGCCATGATCCACATGCCCGGCGATACGAATGTCGAGCTGTGGACCCGGTACGACGCCGCGACGCCGAACCCCGAGCATTATGGCGTCAACTTCGGCGCCCCGGGCCGTCGCGTCGACCATGCGTCCGGCGCCGTATGGTATGACCGGGACGGCGCGCACCGGCGGCACCCTTCCGCGATTACGTACAACGGCGGGGCCTTGAACTGGGTCGCCTCCTCCGCCCGGGAAGTGAACGGCGACGACGAGCCTATCGAGTTGTACGATCTCCTCGAAGGCGCCTACACGGTGCGGCTCCACTTTGCCGAACTGGACCAAAGCGTTGAGCCTGGCGAGCGCGTCTTCGACGTCCTTATCGACGGCGAGGAGGTATTGACCGGCTTCGACATCGCCGAGGCGGCCGGCGGCTGCCTGCGGGGCGTGGTCCAGGAGCTGAGCATTGACTTGGGCATGATCATGACCCTTGAGCTGCGGCCCCACGAGGAGTCCGAGCGGGATCCGTTGATAAATGGCATCGAGCTCATCGCCAGCGACATGGCGTTGGCCGCCGCCGCAAACTGACTCACGTTAAGACGTTGTGCGCGCCGGCCGTCCGCTGGCTTGTTTGGCGGACGGCCGGTACGCAGCGCGTTACCCGTAATTCCGTCCGGAGGATAGCGAGGCCATGAGTATCTGGAGCATCATCCGCAAGGAAATCGCCCATAATCGGGGCAACTTCGTCATTGGTCTGCTGTGCATCGCGGTGGCGTTGGGCCTGGTTGTGGGGTCGGTTACGCTGTTGGCCGCCCACGACATCAACACCGAGCAAGTGGTGGACGCCAAGGAGCGGGAAACCCGCGAGGCGATGGAGGCGCTGGAGGACGACTACCGCATGATGATGCGGGACATGGGCTACAACGTCCTGGTGCTCAGCGCGGACCAATCCATCGACGAATTGCGCATGCACGGCGCCCCGAATACGTACATGCCCGTGGACTACGTCGAGGCCTTGTCGACCGGGGGCATCGAGAACCTGAACCACCTCTTTCCCGTCCTGCAACAACGGGTGACCTGGCCGGAGAAGGAACGCGAGATCATCCTCTGCGGCACGATGGGTCAGGTGCCCAACTTCGAGAAGCCCCAGTTCTTGAACGACGAAGGCATGTACCGCAATCCCATCCGGGAGGCGATCCCCGCCGGCGCCGTGGAGTTGGGACACGACATTGCCCGGGCCGCGGGCGTCGCCGAAGGCGACGTGGTCACCTTGTTCGACGAGGAGTTCACCGTGCAGCGCGTCCACGTTCGCCGCGGCAACGAAGACGACGTGACGGTATGGTGCGACTTGGCCAAGGTCCAGGAGTGGTTTGACCTCGACGGCCAGATTAACGGCATTCTCGCCCTCGAATGCGTCTGCCACTTCGAGGAATTCGGTTTGGTTGAGCAGGAAGTCCAAGAGATTCTTCCGGCGACGCAGGTCATGGAATTTGGCACGATCATGCGCGCGCGCTTGGAGGCGCGGGCCCGGGCCGAACAGATGCACGAGACCGCCTTGGACCAAGAGATCGCCTATCGCGGGCAACTCGGTGAGCAGCGCCAGGGGCTCGTCCGCATTCTGGTGCCTGTCGTGTTGCTCGGCGCGGCGGTGTGGATCTTCTTCCTTATTCTAGGCAACGTCAAGGACCGGCAAGGCGAGATCGCGGTCATGCGCACCGTGGGCTTTGGCGAAGGAAAGATCATGGGCATCTTCCTGATTAAGGCGGCGCTGATGGGCGTCGCGGGCGCCGTTATCGGCTACCTGCTCGGCATCACCGTGGGCGCGGCCTGGGAAGGCATCGTGTTCTGGTCGCCCGAGTTCGGCCAGTTGATCAACCCCGCACTGATCGGCCTTATCATGATCGGCGCGCCAGCCCTCGCCATCATCGCGGGCTGGATTCCCGCCATGAAGGCGGCGCAGTTGGATCCGGCCGTCATCCTCCGGGAGGAGTGACCTGGCGGTCAGGGCGGACAAGGGGCAGGGGCGTTCCATTCAGGCGAACCGGGAGAGGGCGACGGTGACCGAAAACGCGGTGTTGCGCACGGAAGATCTTTCAAAGTTTTACGGACGGACAGGCAAACAAGTCACGGCCTTGGAGAACGTATCCATTCAAGTGGAGCCAACCACGTTCAAGGTTATCCGCGGGCCAAGCGGCAGCGGGAAGAGCACCTTGCTGCTTGCGGCGGGCGGTCTTCTCCACCCTGACGCCGGACGGGTCCTCGTGCGCGAGGAAGACCTTTACGCCTTTAGCCCCGGCCAGCGCACCGTGTTCCGGGGCCAGAACATCGGGTTTGTGTTCCAGCAATTCTATCTGGTGCCGTACCTGAGCGTGCTCGAAAACGTGAAGATGCCTGGCGTCGCCCTCGATATCCCCGACTTGGATGAGCGGGCCGCCGGTCTGGTCGAGCGCTTCCGCCTGGGCCATCGGGTGGACCATTTTCCTTCCGAGCTAAGCACCGGCGAGCGGCAACGCGTCGCCCTTGCCCGGGCCCTTGTCGCCGAGCCCGGCATCTTGCTCGCCGACGAGCCCACGGGCAACCTCGATATGGAGAACGAGCAGATCATTGTGGATTGCCTCCGGGAGTACGCCCGGAACGGCGGGGCCGTGCTCATGGCGACCCACGGCTTGCGCACGGATGGGTTCGATCAGGTCTACCAGTTGAAAGACGGCAAATTGCAGGAGTGATGCGCTGGTCTGTCTGCGTGTTGGTGAATAACGCGCTGGATCGTTTGCGCGTCAGTGTAAGGAGGCCTCTCATGAAGGCAAGCGTCTTGGGCGCGCCCGTTGGGATGGGCGCGGCCCTGTTTCTCGTGGCGGGCGCCGCCATTCTCGCCGCGCCCGCGGCGGCCTGCCCCATTCCCGTGTACCAGTATTCCCTCGAATGGTGGGACGTGGACCCCTACGAAGTGTACATCTTCGACAACGGAAGCCTGACCGACGAGCAGGAGGCCGTCATTGAAAGGCTTGAACGCATCGCTGGCGGCGGCGACAGCGATGTGCCCGCCAACCTGCGCTTGCGCCGCGTTCAGAACGAAAACGAGGATCGCCTGTTCGCGCACTCCGTGTTGCGGGGACACCAGCCCGACTCCTTTCCATGGATGGTGATCTTCTATCCGTCGCTGTCGACCAATGTGCAGACCCCCGTGTGGATGGGCGAGGTCAGCGAGGCCAATGTCGAAGCGCTCCTGCACTCGCCCGTGCGCCAAGAAATCACCGACATGCTGCTGGACCGGACGTCCGTCGTGTGGGTCCTGCTCGAAAGCGGCGACGCCAGCGCGGACGACGCGGCGTACGAGGTGCTCGAACAGGAAGCGCGGCGTTTGCAAGACACCTTGGTGCTTCCGAACCCAGACCGTTTCGGGTTCGAGGATATCGAGATCACGGACATTCGGTTCGAGACGATGCGTCTTTCCCGGAACGATGACAGCGAGCGCGTGCTCCTGGAAATGCTTCTTCAGAGCGAAGTCGACCTGAAGGACTACGACAGCGAACCCATGGTGTTTCCCATCTTCGGCCGGGGCCTTGTCATGCACGCCCTCATCGGCCGCGGCATCAACGCCCACATGATCCGGGAAACGGCGGAGTTCCTCGCGGGTCCGACGGATCACACGGCGAAAGCCATGAACCCCGGCACCGAGATACTGACGGCCGTCGATTGGAACGGCAAGGTCGAACCCGTCTCGCAAGAATGGACTACCGAGCCTAGCGGGCTGGGCGGCTTCCTCGATGGTCCCCAAGATGCGGGCGAATCGTGAGTCCCGGCGGAGACGCGCGATGAGATGGAAGGGAAGCCGCGCGGCGATGGCCGCCACAGTGCTCGCGCTCGCCGTGGCCGCCGCCTGCGGGTGGGCCGGCGCACAGATCGCGACATGCCCAATTCCGCTTTACCGGTACGCGCTCGAATGGTGGGAGCGGGAGCCCTACGAGGTCTATGTCTTCTGTGACGGCGCCCTGACGGATTACGAACGGGCGGTGATCGAACGGCTCGAGGCCATGGCTGCGGGCGATGGCGGCGGGGAGCGCGCGGTGAATCTGCGGATGCGCCGCGTCGAGTCCGAGTCCCGGGAGCGTCTGGACAGTCATGCGGCCGTGCGGGGGGAAGTCCCCGAATCGTTGCCGTGGATGGTGGTTCATTACCGCCCCGTCGGCGCCAACGCCAGGACGCCGGTCTGGTCCGGCGCGCTCACGGATGAGAACGTCGACGCCCTTGTGGACTCGCCAAAGCGTCAAGAGATCGCCGATTTGCTCCTCAATGGCGCCGCGGTGGTGTGGGTTTTTCTCGAAAGCGGAAACGAGGCGGCCGACGATGAAGCGTTCCAAATCCTAGAACGGGAGTTGACGCGACTGGAAGCGGCGCTAGAGCCCCCCGACGCCGGCGCATTTGGCGTGGAGGAAATCCCCCTTCCCGATCTCCGATTCGAAGCGTTGCGCCTGTCCCGTGAGGCATCGGAGGAGAGCATGCTTGTGAACATGCTTTCCCGGACCGAGCCCGATCTCGAGCGCTACGCCAATGAACCCATTGTCTTCCCCATTTTCGGCCGGGGTTTCGTCATGAACGCCCTCGTGGGCGGGGGCGTCAATCCTGGGATGATCCGGGAGACGGCGGAAGTGCTCGCGGCCCGCTCCACATGCACCATGACGCAAACGGGTAACCCCGGCGCCGGCTTGCTCACCGCGATGAACTGGGCCGATCATATTGAGCCCTTGGCGGAGGAATGGGCCCCTGGAGGCGGCGCCGCGGATTAGGCTCCGGGACGGCCCAGCGCCAAGGTCCTGGGCGGTGTCTTTGAACGCCGCTCGCCATTGTGAAGCGCCGCCTTCGCCATTGTGGAGGCGTTGCAGGCCGCTTGATAGAAGGAGGCAGGCGTGGGTTGGAGCGGGAACGCGGGACGGTCCATGTGGATCCCCCTGGCTGCGTTAGGAGTCCTCGTGGCGCTGGCGGCGATGGTGGTTATGCGCGCCACGGGTCCAGAGGCTGGCGCGCCAGACGGCGTCGTCCTTTTGTGCGATGAGGCCATAGAGCCGGTGATGCGGGATATCGTCAACGCCTTTCACCGCCGGTCGGATGTCCAGGTAGAGGCGTATTTCGGCGCCTCGGCCGATCTGTTGGAACGCCTGCGGAATCAACCCCGATCTGTCGATGTGTTCGTGCCCGCCGATGCGTTGTTCGTGGAGGAAGCCGAGGAGGAGGGGTTGATAGGGGAAACGGTGACGCTCGCGTGGGCCGCTCCTGTCATACTGGTCCAAGAAGGCAACCCTCTCGGCATCGAAGGCGTCGAAGACCTGGACGGCCCCGAGGTGCGGCTTGCGCTGGCGGAGGACGGCGAGAGCGTGGTGGGACGGATAGCGCCGGCGGTGTTCGAACGCCATGGGCTGACCATGGACGAGGCCCGGGTGGAGACGGCTATCCGGCGCGGAACCTTGTCCGGCCTAGGAAACGCCATCCGCTTGGGCCAAGCCGACGCCGCGATTCTCTGGGAGCCGATGGCCGCCGAGTTTCCCCGGTCCGAAATCATTGCGATCCCCCCTGAAACGAACGCCATTACCGAGATACGCGCGGGCTTGTCGGCTAGCGCGCCGCGTGCGCCGGACGCCGGGGAGTTCTTGGAGTTCCTGACCCAGAGCGCGGCCCGGGCGCACTTCGAGCGGGGCCGCTTCGCCCTTGAATGCCCGGGTTCGTGAAGCGATCTTCGGGAACGCGAGGATTGCTCACGAAGAACGCCGCCGTTTGACCCCCGGCTGGGGTTGCACTATGCTGCCCGCCACGCGCCGGGGAGGCGCCGCTTGATGGCCCGCGCCATGGGGCGCGTTCTGCTTGCGGGCATGGAAGTCGATACGGGAAGCCTATGAATATTGTTGTGAACGAACGGCCTGTCGAAACGCGGGACGGCATGACCGTGTTCGCGTTGCGGGACGAAATGAAGCCCGGCGCGGATGTGCTGGTGGTGAACGGCGCGCCGGCGCGGACGGATGTGGCGCTGAAGGAAGGCGACGAAGTCGTATTGATCCAGCGGGGAGAGAAGCCGCCGAAAGATGAGCTCGAAGCCCTCATGGCGGCCCGTCACACGCCCGGCGTGCACCGCGCCATCAAGAACTCTACGGTGGGCGTCGCTGGCCTCGGCGGGCTGGGCTCCGCCATCGCCATAGCGCTGGCGCGCATCGGCATCGGCCGTCTCATTCTGGTCGACTTCGACGTGGTCGAGCCGAGCAATCTGAACCGCCAGCAGTACTTCGTCGAGGATCTCGGCCGGCCGAAGACTGAAGCCATGGCGGCCAATCTCGCGCGGATCAACCCCTACGTCAAGATCACCACCCACAATGTCCGGCTGACCCCGGAGAACGTGCCGTCCATCTTCGCCGAGATTGACGTGCTCGCGGAGGCCTTTGACACGCCCGACGGCAAAGCCATGCTTGTGGAGAGCTTCTCCACCGCGTATCCGGACCGGCCCATCGTCGTCGCGACGGGCCTCGCTGGCCACGCCCCAAGCAACACTATCGTAACGCGCCGGGTTGGCAAGTCCCTTATTGTTGTTGGCGATCTTGTCACCGCCGCGCAGCCGGGCACGGGACTCATGGCCCCGCGCGTCGGCGTCGCCGCCCATCACCAGGCCAACGCCGTGCTGCAATTGTTATTAGGCGAAGAACCAGGGAAAGGACAGTAAGATCATGACGCTTACCGTGAACTATCTGGGACAATTGCGGAACTTCGCGGGAGTCGAGTCAGAATCCCGGGACGTTGAAAGCGGCGATGTTATGGACGTCATCCGAAGCCTCGGCGACGCCTATGGAGAGGACTTCGCCCGCGTGCTGTTGGCTGACGACGGAAGCTTGCGCCCGTCGGTGATGATATTGGTCAACGACAACCCTGTGCAGAAAGACGCCTTGCCGGCCTTGAACGACGGCGACCGTTTGACGCTTATGACGGCGATTGCGGGAGGTTAGCATGCCCCCGGAATTGACCAGTGAGGAGCGGGCTGTCTATGAATGGCAGATGTGGAGCCGTGGGTTTGGCGAGGAAGGCCAGCGTCGGCTCAAGGGCGCGGCGGCCCTAGTGTCGCGCTGCGGCGGCCTGGGCGGCCCCGTGGCGCAAGAGCTGGCGGCGGCGGGCATCGGCAAGCTGGTCATCGCTCATGGCGGCAACCTCAAGCCCAGCGACCTTAACCGCCAGATCCTGATGACCCATGATTGGATCGGTAAACCGCGGATTGAATCGATCACCCGGCGCCTTGGCGAACTGAACCCTCGGTGTGAAGTGACTGGCGTGCCTGAAAACGTGACGGAAGAGAACGTCGAACAGCTCGTCGAGCAAGTGGACATCGTCTTCGACTGCGCGCCTCTTTTCAACGAACGCTTCTTGATGAACCAGGAGTGCGTCCGGCAGGGCAAGCCCCTAGTCGAGTGCGCCATGTTTGATATGGAAGGCCAGGTGACTGTGATAATCCCCGGCCAAACCCCGTGCCTCAGTTGCATCTATCCGGAGATGCCCCCCGCGTGGAAGCGCCAATTTCCGGTGTTTGGCGCGGTTTCGGCCACGGCGGGCTGCATTGGGGTGATGGAGGGGATCAAGATCTTATCCGGCATCGGCCCTTCCTTGGCCGGTCAGATGCTGTACTACGATCTCCGCACCATGAACATGCAGAAAATTCCGTTGCAGCGCCGGCCAGACTGCGCGGTGTGCGGGGGCGTCTAAGCGGGTGAACGCGCGGAGCTCCAACCGGGAGTGACAGGCATATGAACGCGAAGGTAATGATTGGCGCGATGGTGGTGGCCTTGGCGCTGCTGCTGGCGGCGTTGGCCGGATTGAGCCGGATGAGCGACCGCGGACAGTATGCGGAGCGTCTGATCTTCTACTGCGCGGCGGGCATCCAACGGCCCGTCGAAGCGGCCATCGCCGACTATGAGCGCTACTACGAAGAAACCCACGGCCGGCCCGTTCTAATCGATGTGCAGTACGGCGGATCCGGCACGCTGTTGAGCCAACTCCAGGTTGCGAATGACGGCGATTTGTACTTGGCCGGGGACGAATCCTACATCGAACGGGCCCGCGAACAGGGCGTTGTCCATGAGTCCATTCCCCTCGCCACGATGAAACCTGTCATTGCCCTCGCGGAAGGGATGGAGGGCGCCATCAACGGCCTGGATGACCTCGTGAATGGCGACTACCGCGTGGCCATCGCCGTTCCGGACAGCGCCGCCGTGGGCGTGGCGGCAAAGTCGGCCTTGGAGCGCATTGGCCATTGGGAGGCCTTCGAAGAGAAGATCACGGTGACCAAGCCGACCGTCAACGATTTGGCCAACGACGTGAAGATCGGCGCCGTCGACGCGGCCATCATTTGGGACATCACCGCGGAGCAGTTCGAGGTGGCCTATGTGACGGATCCCGCCTTGGACGAGGAAACGCAGCGGGTCACCGTGGGGATTACCGCCAACTCGGAGCAACCCACCGCGGCCCTCCACTTTGCGCGATTCCTGGGCGCGCCGGACCGAGGCTTGGCCCACTTCGAGGAGCACCACTTCAGTGTGGTGGAGGGCGACCGTTGGGCGGACACGCCCGAGGTCAACTTCTTCAGCGGCGGCGTAAACCGCCGGGCCATGGAGCCCATTTTGGAAGCCTTTCAGCAGCGCGAAGGCGTGCGGATCAACACGGTGTTTCAAGGCTGTGGCGCTCTCAACGCGCAATTGGAAACAATCCGTGACCAGAATCCTGATTTCGGCTTTCCCGACGGCTATCTCCTGTGCGACGTGTACTACCTGGATCCCGTGCGCGATTGGTTCGAACAGGGCTCCATGGTGTCCAGCACGCCTATTGTCATCGTCACATCCAAGGACAACCCTCACAATATTCAGAGCCTGGAGGACCTGACCCAGCCAGGCGTCCGCATCGTCGTTGGCCATCCCACTCATTGCACCATTGGCGGGCTGACGGAACGCTTGTTCGAGGCGAAAGGACTGCTCGCGGACATCGAGCCCAATATCATCGAGCGCCAACCTTCCTCTGGCATGATGGTGCCGCCCGTCGTCAGCGGCGCCGCCGACGCCTCTCTCGCGTACTATTCCGACACCTTGCCCGAACGGGACAGCCTCCATGTCGTGCATATCGACTCGGAATACGCGCAGGCCGCCCAGCCCTTTACGGTCGCTTACACGTCCAACCACAAACAATTGATGTACCGTCTCTACGATTTTATCGGCCAGTCCGAGGAAATCTACGAGGAGTTGGGCTTTGGTTGGACCATGGGGCGTTCCGTTGAAGAGTTCGATGTCGTCGCCCCCGCGGGCGCGCGGCCAGGGGCCTCCAGCGGCGAAGGGGCCACTTAATGGGCCCAGACGGATCCCGGCCCGAACCGCCGGACAATCCGCCATCTTCAGAGGACACGCAGCGGAACGCGGGAGCGAGAGGACGGCCCGGCGCGGGGCATATCTTGCCCGTGAACCGCGCCGACATCCCGTTCCTTGCCGCATTGGGCGTGGTGGCCAGCGTTTATATAGTGCTCATCGCGGGCATCGTGCTGGCCAAGGTGTTCTACGTCCAGCTTCCCCTGGTCGGCGAAGTCTTCACGAACCCCGGCTATCGCTATGCGGTGGTGCTGTCCCTGGTCTCCTGTTCGATCACTACGATTTTGTCCGTGTGGATCGCCGTGCCCACGGCGTACTTGATGACGCGGGTCGAATTCCCGGGCAAGCGGATCGTGGACGCGATGCTGGACATCCCCATCGTGCTTCCGCCCCTGGTCATCGGCCTTGGCTTGCTCATGCTCTTCCAGACGCCGCCCGGGGCTTTCGTGCAACAATATGTGACGTTCACCTACGCGATTCCCGGCGTCATTTTGGCCCAGTTCATGGTGGCCTGCGCCTTCGCCGTCCGCACGATGATGGCCGCCTTCGCCGAGATCAATCCGCGCCAGGAGCAAGTGGCGGTGACCCTCGGCTGCACGCGGGCGCAGGCCTTCTGGATGGTGGTCTTGCCGGAAGCGCGGCGCGGCATGATCCCCGCCGCCACTATCGCGTGGGCCCGGGCCATGGGCGAGTTCGGGCCGGTCCTCGTCTTCGCCGGCACGACCCGCATGCGCACCGAGGTGATGCCGACGACCATATTCCTGGAACTGCAAGTCGGCAACCTAGGCATGGCGGCCGCGGTCGCCGCGGTCATGCTCGCCCTCTCGCTGATTGTGCTGATCCTCATGCGTCTAGCGGGACACGGCCGCATGTTCTAGGCGGAGACGGCGGCCGCGCCTGAACATTGGGAATCCATGATACATTTCGACAACATCACCATACGCCTCGATGGCTTTGCCCTCGAAAACATCAACCTCCATATCCCTACAGGCGCCTACGCCGTCCTGATGGGGCGCACGGGCTGTGGGAAGACGACGATACTCGAAGCGGCGTGCGGGCTGAGGCCCATTGAGAGCGGCCGGATCCACCTCATGGGGCGGGACGTGACGGACATGCCGCCGGGCCGCCGCAATGTCGGACTCGTGCCCCAGGACGGGGCCCTGTTCACCACGATGACGGTAGAGCAACAGCTCGGCTTCGCCCTTCGCGTCCGGCACCGGCCCAAGGGGGAGATCGCGGCGCGCGCCCGCGAGTTGGCCGAGTGGCTGGGCATCGGCCACCTGTTGCACCGGCGGCCCCATGGCCTGTCGGGCGGCGAACGCCAGCGGGTCGCCATTGGCCGGGCCCTGGCCGCGCATCCCGACATCCTATGCCTCGATGAACCCCTGTCCGCCCTGGACGAGGAGACCCACGGCGGCATGTTGGATCTGCTCCGTCATGTTCACGAAGACACCGGCGTCACTGTGCTGCACATTACCCACAACCGGCGCGAAGCCCGCGCGCTGGCGCAATCCCTTATCATCATGCGCGGCGGCCGCTTCCTGGAGGGTGAAACCGCCCGGGGACAGCTTGCCCGGGAAGAGGACGACGCGTAACCGCGCGAGACTGGCGCCCCTGCTCAAGTGGCGGCGGCGCATTCAGAATGGGCAGGAAGGAGGACACGGGGACTCATGCGGATAGAAGATTTCTTGCGGCGCCACGGCCTGGAACACAACCCCTTCGCCACGGCGGAAGAGGCTCAGGGCGACCGGGTGTTGGAGCGGCTCTTGGAGGAGCGGGGATTCCATTTCGGTCATCCCCAGTGGCCAAAGTTTTGCGGCGATCCGGCTGGCAACCAGACTAGCGTGGTGTTTGGCGTGAAGGGAAGCGGCAAGACGGCCATGCGCCTGGCGTTGAACGATGCTGTGGAAGCCTACAACGCGCGGCGGCCGGACGATCAGGGCTTGCTCATCAATTACGATGAGTTCAACCCGTATTTGGACGCGTGGCGGCGCAAGACCGCGGAAAGGCTGCGGCGGAAACGGCGGTGGGGCGAGACTCCCGCGAAGCCCACGCTCCGGAACCACTGGCATCTGCCCCATCACATGGACGCCATCCTGGCGGAAGCGGCCAAGGAGTTGCCGGGGCTGGTGGCGCGCGTGGAGAAGCCCCGGGCCTGGGACCCGCAAATCCGCTATGACATCCTCTATCTTGCGGCGGCCTACCTTCCCGCGAAGTCCCATGAATACCGGGAGACGCTCCAGCATCTCTACAAGACGCTGTTCTCCCCTTGGCGGCGTGGGCTCAACGGGCTCGCCCATTGGGGACTCACTGGCCTTACGCTAGGCTTGTTTCACATGTTCAAGCGGCGCGGCCTCGCAAAGCTGCTGGATCGCATCATCGAAACGATAGAGCGGGAGCCAGCGGAGCGCCGTTGGGCCTTGCAGCACATTCCCAAGCAGTATCTTCGGAATGAGCCGGAGCCGCGCGATCCCTCCGAGCCCGACAGCGAACAGCCCCGCTACGAACTCATCCGGGTCTTTCTCCGCATCGCCGGAGCTTCCGGCTACTCCCGGGTCATCGTCGTGATCGACAAGGTCGATGAACCGAGCATGATCCAGGGGAAGGAGGACCGGATGACCGAATTCATCTGGCCGCTCTGGACGAACAAGCTGTTGCAGACGTCGGGCGTCCAGTACAAAATGCTGTTGCCCGCGCAGTTGTATAACGCGATCCGCAAGGACGATTCGCTCTGGGAAGTTATGCGTCCGGACAAGACGAATCTCATCAACCCGCTGACGTGGTCGGGCGAGCACTTGTACGAAATGCTGTCGGAGCGCGCCGCTGTGTGCCTCGCGCCCCAGGCGGAGGCGCGGAGCTTCGAGCTACGCTCCCTCTTCGACCCGTCCATCTCCCGGGAGCAGCTTGTGCAGCAGCTTGGCCGCATGGCCATTCCTCGTTTCGCCGCCAAGTTTGTGCACCGGGCGCTGCGGGAGGCCTGCGAGTCCCTATTGGCGGAAGACGCGCCACAAGAGGCCCGGCCCACCATCCCGGTCCATGCTTTCCATAAGGTCAGCGCCGACATGGAGACCGAAATCCAGACCTATCGGCAGACCTTCCGGGGCGAATAGACGCCCCATCTCGATCTAGCGGCCCGTCTGAGGGCCGCCCACGCTGCCTGGCTGGCTGGGCGGCGCGAAGCGCGGCGTGGGCATGCGGGGCTGGGATCCGCCGCCGAATTGGGGCTGTTGGCCCTGCTGGTGTTGTTGCTGTTGCTGTCCCGGCGGAATGGGCGCGCCCCACTGATCAAACTGCTGCTGTTGCTGGCCCTGGGGAATGGGCGTGCCCCACTGGTCGAACTGTTGATCCGGCGGCGGACCTTGTACGCCCTGCTGGCCTGGCCCCTGCTGGGCGTAGGGCCCCTGTTGCTGTTGCCAGTGGCCTATGTGCTCCCGGTACCACTGCACCCATGCGGTGGGGTCCATGCCGAAGGGTTGGCCGGTCAAGTAGCGGAGCGCGGCGGCCGTCGTCCGGCGCAGGGCCGGCCGCTGCTGCATGATCTGGATCATGGCGGGTATGGCGTCGAGATCGCCCGTCTGGGCGAGAAGCTCCACGGCCGCCTCCCGGATGCGCGTGTCGGGTTCGTGCGGTCCCGCGGCCACCTGTTGCAGGGTGCGCACGGCCTCCTCGCCGCCGTGTTGGGCTAGGCCTTGCAGGCCAATCCAGCGGATGGTGGGGTTGGCGTGCTGCACGAAGCCGGGGAAGTGCCTGGCCGCGGCGGGGTCCTCCGCTTGCAGGAGCGCCTGGGCCGCCTGCACGGCTAGCTGAGGGTAGCGGGGGTCCCACACGTACTCCGCCAAAGTCTCGGTCGCCCGGCTGCTTTTCATCGCCCCCAGCATGTGCACGAGGATCAAACGCTCCCCGTGGCTCATCTCATAGGTCCGTAGCCGCTGGACGACGTCGTCTTCGACGACCTGGCGCAGACCGGGCAACGCGCTGGTCATCGCGGCGTGCACATCGGGCGATCCGTACATATAGGACTGAATGATATTCGCGCTGACCGCGGCGGGATCCTGGTTCTCCAACATGGCGAGCGCGGCCTCACGGACGGCCCGCTCGGGATCGGCCAGCGCCTGGACAAGATAGGCCACGGCGTCCGGTCCTTGCTCCTCGGCGAGGCCTTCCAGCGCCCGGACCCGGGCTTCCGTGGACGGACTGTCAAGCATGCCGGCGAGCGTGTCGAAGGTCTCGGAGGGCTCGTGGTCCGGCTCTTCCCGCGGGCCGTTCGATTGCGGCCACTCCGGGCTCATGGATTGCATTCGTTGCGCTGTCCGGTTGACGGACGCGGCCGCGCTGCCGTACAGGTCCCCGGGCT
>SLHB01000163.1 GCA_007136375.1 Candidatus Hydrogenedentota bacterium | reverse complement strand
CCACGATCTCCGGGAATTCCGCCGCCCAGTCGAAGACGTTGACGCGGTGGCGCTGTTCGTCGTCGATGAGCGTCATTTGGTAGTGGTCGTAGAAGTCGGGGCCGATGAGGGAGTTGCCGCACTTGATGTTCGCGCCCAAGTCGGGCAGGGCCCGTTCGTGGAAGAGGCGGAGGTTCTGGCCCACGGTTTCGGCGTTCTCGCCCTCCAACACCTTGAGCAACAGGGACAGCTTCGTGACTTCGACGGCCTGGAGGTCGATGTCCACGCCGTGGATGTGGGTGAGGAGGATGCGCTTGCGTTCGTGGGTGGTGAGGCGCCATTCGCCGGAGGGATGCTGATAGAGCCGGGCGGGGCTGGCGGCGGCGTGGGCCCGGGGATCGCCGGCGAGGTATTGGTCCCTGTGCCAGTCGAGGAGAAACTGGTACGCGCCGAGGAGGAAGGAGCCCGAGCCGCAGGCGGGGTCGAGGACGGCGACGGGCCGGCGCGTCTTGCTGGGCCGCCAGCCCTCCGTGAGGCCGCCGGCGGTGAGGCGGATGACGCTGCCGAGGAAGCGTTCGTAGACTTGGCCGAGGATTTCCGCGGGCAACACGGAGAACTCGTAGGGGCTGTCGGGGTAGTAGAGCCGGCCGAGGATCTCCTTGAGGACCTTGTCGTCGATGGCGAGGGACGGGGTGAAGCGGTCCGGCTCCGTGGGGCGGTCCTTCTCCGGGGAGAAGTGGAACAGGCCGGAGTTGTAGCGTTCGTCCGCCCGGCGGTACCGCTCCACCAGCCGCGGATAGACCTGGGCGCCGTTCGTGAGCGCGCGGAGGGCGCCGTAGTCCTCGATGCCCCGGTCCTCGCAGATGCGCAGGAAGATGATGCGGTCGATGGTGCGTTGCACGGCGAAGTTGAGGTCCCGCTGGGACAGGCCGGGGTTCCGCAGGGCGACGTTGCGGGCGAGGCTGTCGCGCCAGGCCTCGATCTCCGCGAGAAAGGCGTCGTCCACCTCCGCCGTGCCCCGCTTTTGCCGGTTGGACTCGGCGTACTTATCGAAGGAGCCCCGGAGGATGGCCTCCCGCGAGAAGGTGGATTCCAGATAGGCCCACGCGGCGGGGTCCACGTAGTCCTGGTGGCTCAAGAGTTTAACCCGCGCCGTGGAGGCCTTGTCGTTCCGGCCCGGCTTGACCCGGCAATCGTACACGGCGAGGGCCTCGAAGTTCGTCAACAGCGACAGGGGCAGCTTGGCGGACCAGGCGTAGCGCCGGACCTGGAAGGCGGGGTCGGAGTGGTCGCGGATGTCCGTGGCGGGCTTCTTCGTCTCCACGAAGAACTTGCGCTGCCCGCCGATGCGGAAGCCGTAGTCGGGCGCCTTGACGCTCCGTCCGATGAGGAGGGCGTCTTCATGGACGACGTCCTTGTAGGCTTCCGCGTAGCCCTGTTCGTTGTCCACATCCCAGCCGAGGGCCTTGAACAGGGGATCGACGAGTTCGCGGCGGAGTTGGGTCTCGTTGTAGCGCCCCGAGCGATAGGCGTCGCGGTTGCGCGCATAGCGATCCACGAGTTCGTGAACTTCGGCGGGGACGGCGGTTTCCGGCTTGTTTCCTGTCATGATGGCCTAAGTGTATCGGCCATGACGCGCCAGTACAAGGGATGGGGCGCTCTGGGACTTATGCGCGGAGATGGCCGTCCGGCGGAGACACAAGAGGGACGGCGCCTGCCAGAAACGGAAAAGGACCCACGGCGGCGAGGCCGTAAGTCCTTCTATATGAGTAATTTAAATGGCGCGCTCGGCAGGATTCGAACCTGCGGCACCTGGCTCCGGAGGCCAGTGCTCTATCCCCTGAGCTACGAGCGCGCGTTGGAAAAGGCGTCCTTGGAAAGCGTGGGAAGCCTAGCACACCTTTTCCGTGGGATGCAAGCGCCGGAGCCGGTGTTTCGGACAGAGGACCGGCGTCGAGTAGCGGATTTCGCGGAGTTTTCGTGGTGTTGAACTATAGGGCGGCGCGGGCTGAATACACTTCCGGAACGGATCGCGCGGCCGGAAGCGCGTAATGGAGGACGGCCGCATGGGCGGCGCAGTGCAACGAGGCAGGAAAGGAGGCGTGTATGACACGTTATGGCGCGGCTTTGGCCGCCGCATTGGTGGGCGCGGGGGCGTTGGCCCTGAGTATCGCCTGGTCATGGGATTATCTCCGGGGTTATCAAAGCCGGGTGGAGTGGGGGAGCGATCAAGGCGCCCAGGCGGAGCGATCCCGGCCCGCGGGCTTGAGCGACGCGGCGCGGGCCGAGTTCGACTTGTCGAATCTGCAGATCCCCGAGGAGCAGATCTTGCCGGGCGGCCCTCCGAAGGATGGGATTCCCGCCCTTACGGAGCCGGAGATGGTCCCGGCGGCGGAGGCGGCCTTCTTGGATGACGGCGCGCTTGTGGCGGGCGTGACGCAAGACGGCGACGCGCGGGCCTTTCCCATCGCGGTGCTCAATCACCATGAGATCGTGAACACGGAGGTTGGCGGCCGGCCCGTGGCGGTGGTGTATTGCCCCCTTTGTGATTCGGTTTCCGTGATCGACCGGCGGGTGGGGGACGAGACGCTGGAGTTCGGCGTGAGCGGCTTGCTTTACAACTCTAACGTGCTGATGTACGACCGCACCCACGATGGGCTGTGGTCGCAGATCTTGTTGAAGGCGGTCAGCGGACCCCACGCCGGAGAGGTGCTGGTCCATCTTCCTTGGGAGTACACGACTTTCGGCGAATGGCGGGAGAAGTATCCCGAATCCACGGTGATGACCTTCGATACGGGGCATCCCCGCAATTACAACGTGAACCCCTACGCCCGCTATTTCGAGCATGACGATCTCATGTTCGATGTCGCGTTCGAGGACGATCGCCTCGAAAAGAAAGCGCCGGTGGTGGGCGTGGCCCATGGCGGCGGCCACATCGCATATCCCGTGGCCGCGGTGGCGTCGGCGCCGAACGGCCGTCTGGAGACGCGGATTGACGGCGAGCCCCTCGTGTTGGAGGCGCGCGCCAATGGCGTGGCCGTGACCGAGGCGCCGGATGACGCGCAGACCATCCATACCTTCTGGTTCGCCTGGGCGGCCACCCATCCCAACACCGATCTGTTCGACGGGTCTGGAGAGGCTGCGGACGGAAGCGTGGCGAGCCGGGCCGAGGATGTCCAGCCTCTGGAGCAAGGCGCCCAGGCGCCCGCCGCCGTGTTGCGATGGCCGGACGGGGAAGAAGCCGACCTCGCGGAGATCTACGCATCCGGGCCTACCCTTGTTATCTTCTACCGGGGCGGGTGGTGTCCTTACTGCACCACTCACCTTGCCGAGTTGGCGGAACTTGAAGCGGATTTGGTGGACGCGGGCGTCCGCATCCTCGCGGTGAGCCCGGATCGCCCGGAGGCCCTCCGGGCGAGTCAAGAAGAGTTCGATCTGTCCTATGAACTGTTGTCCGACAGCGCCATGGCGTTGGCCAAGGCCTTTGGCGTGGCCTTTCAAGTCGATAGCGAGACCGTGGAGCAGTACAAGGAATTCGGCATTGACTTAGCGGCGGCAGCCGGCGAATCGCATCATCTTCTGCCCGTTCCCGCCGTATATCTGGTCGGCCCGGATGGGACTATCGAATTCGCCTTCTGGGACACCGACTATACGGAACGGCTGAGCGGCGAGGCGCTGTTGGCGGCCGTTCGTGAACACGCCGCGCCGTAAGCCGTAGCGCCGGCAATAGCGGGCGCCGGTGCATCGCCGTGAATCCCTGAATCGCCGGGTTAGGCTGGGACGCTGGGCCTACATCCCCCTAAATCCCCTTCGAAGGGGGACTTTCGCGAGTCGGTTGGCGGCGCGTCTTGTTCACCAAGCTGATGAGCAGTCACGAGGTTCGCATAGCCGTTGACGACAAACAATTGCCCCTTGTCAAGGGGGTTCCCGAAGGGCCGGGGGTGTAAACGGATCAAGGGAGCGTCCCGACCCGGCGATTGGTGGACCCGCGGCGCTGGACAATGCCGGCGCGGTCCGTGCAGGATCGGGATTCACGCGGGGGATGATGACCCCTGCGCAACACTCGTTTCTCACGGACAGCGCTGGTGTTTTCTATTGTGACGGAATCTCTTACGGCAT
>SLHB01000047.1 GCA_007136375.1 Candidatus Hydrogenedentota bacterium | reverse complement strand
GTGCGTTTGTCGCCGCTGGGCGACCCGATGGAAGTGGCCGTTTCAGGGCGCCGCGTCGCCATCCGCCGCCGCGACGCGGCCTGTGTCCGTGTGCGGAGGCCGGGGTGAGCGCGCCAGTCGTCGCGCTGGCGGGCAATCCCAATACGGGCAAGACGGTCCTCTTCAACGCGCTCACGGGGCTGCGGCAAGCTACGGGGAACTACGCGGGCGTCACGGTGGAGCGCTCGGTGGGCGCGGGGCGGCTCAACGGCGGGGCGGTTCGCTTTGTGGATCTGCCCGGCGCATACAGCCTCGCCGCGCGCGACCCGAGCGAGGAAGTGACAGCGGCGGCGCTGATGGGCCGGCTGCCCGGAGAGACGCCCCCGGCGGCCGTGCTCGCTGTCGCGGACGCTTCCAACCTGGAGCGCAGTCTGTACCTCATCACCCAACTCCTTGAGTTGGGGACGCCCATCGTCGTGGCCGTCAACATGATGGATATCGCGGCGCGGCGCGGCCTCAAACTGGACCCCGGCGCGCTGAGCGCCGCCCTGGGCTGTCCCGTAATCCCCATCTGCGCCCGGCGCCTGGATGGGATGGACGCATTGCGGGACGCTTTGACCGACGCGTTGGCCGCGGCCCCGGATGCGGCAATCCGAACGAGGCCAACTCCGGTGGCGTATCCTCCTTCGCTCACGGACGCTGTCCACACGCTGCAAGCCGAGTTGCGGGCCGCGGGCGATCTCGGAGAGTTCGCCACGGCCTTGCGCCTTCTCGTAGATGAAGACGGCGTCTTGGAAGCGGCCCTTGCGCCCCGTCTCGGTTCCGGCGGCCGCGAAGTCCTGAACGCCCTGCGCCGAGAGGCCTTGACGGAAGGACGCGAGCTGTTGGCGGCGATGGAGGCCGAAAGCCGCTACGCTTGGATCCGCGAGAGGCTCGAAGAGGCGGCGCCGGTCCAGGACAAGTGGACCGCTTGGCTGGACGCCATCCTGGTTCATCCCGTCGGCGGACCCGTGATCTTCGCGCTGGTGATGTTGCTCGTGTTTCAGAGCATTTACGCCTGGCCCGCGCCCTTCATGGAGTTTATCGAGGACGGCTTTGCTCTGGCGGGGGAAAGGGTCTCGGCTCTGCTGCCCGGCGAAGTCACGGCGAGCCTCGTGGCCGACGGCGTGATCGGCGGCGTGGGCAGCCTGCTCGTCTTTCTGCCTCAGATTCTGGTGCTGGCCCTCTTCATCGCGCTGCTGGAAGACTGCGGCTACATGGCGCGGGCCGCCTTCATCATGGACCGGCTGTTCAAGTGGTGCGGCCTCTCCGGCAAGAGTTTCATTCCCATGCTCTCGGGGTTTGCGTGCGCCATCCCCGCCATCATGGCGACGCGCACCATCGAAAGCCCCCGGGAGCGTTTGGCGACCATCCTCATTGTTCCGCTCACGAGTTGCGCGGCGCGGCTTCCCGTCTACACGCTCTTGATCGGCGCCTTCGTGCCCGCGCGCCCCATTGCGGGCGGCGTGCTCGGGCTCCAGGGCCTCGTCCTCTTAGCGTTGTACGCCCTGGGCGTCCTGATAGCCCTGCCCGCCGCGTGGCTCTTGACGCGCTTCGTGCTCAAGGGCGCGGACGCCCCCTTCCTCCTTGAGCTTCCAGGGTACAAGACGCCCCACGCGCGAACCGTGACGCACAGGGTGTACATGCAGGGTAAGGATTTCGTGGTCAACGCCGGCGGCTTTATCCTGGCCATGTCCGTTCTCGTGTGGGCCCTCGCCTACTTTCCCCGATGCGAGCCCGCGGTTTCGGAAGCCCCCCCGGCCGGGTCCAGTGTGTTCGCGGCGGAAGCCGCTGGGGCCGTGGAGCGCGGGCCGGTCCCCGGCTTCGCGTTCGAGGAGGGTGCGGATGCTTTCTACTTCGCCCATGGGCCGGTGGTTGAGCCCGAGGCTCCGGAAGCGCGGGGGCAACTCGCCAACAGCTATCTGGGCCGGATGGGCCGCGCATTGGAGCCTGCATTCACGCCCCTCGGTTGGGACTGGCGCGTGGGCACGGCCGTCCTCGCCGCGTTTCCGGCCCGAGAGGTGGTGGCCGCCGCAATGGGCGCCATCTTTCATATGGAGGCCGACGACGCCGGCGCCGGGCCCGGTTTGCGCGCCCGGCTCCAGGAAGCGTCGTGGCCCGACGGGGAACCGCTCTTCACGCTTCCCATGGTGTTCGGCCTTCTGGTGTTCACGGCCCTCTGTTGTCAGTGCGGGCCCACCCTCGCCGTGATGCGCCGCGCGACCGGAGCGTGGCGATGGCCCATCCTCGCCTTCGCCGTTATGACCCTGCTGGCGTACACGGCCGCGTTCCTTACGTATCAGGGGACGTCCTGGCTGTTCAGCCTGGGCGGCGGGTTGTGATGCGCCTCGATGACGCCGCGGCTTTGGGGACCGTCCTGGTGAGCGTGACGTGGCTGTTGCGACGGGGTTGGCGCGCGCTGCGGCGTCCCGAAGCCGGGGGCTGCGGTTGCGCGCGCTGTCCCGTGTCTCCCCGGCGCGGAGCCTGCGTCGCGGCCGGGCGCGGCGAGGGTCAAGGCGAGGGGGCGAGTTGCGCCGGCGTGACACGGCGCTCCCCGGCGCCGGACGGGTCCGGGGCCGGGGAGCAGGACGATCAGGTTGGCGGGAAGGGCGGCGGTCTCAGCCCCAGGTGATGAGGCGCGTTTCGTGCTTGTGGGCGAGGTCGCCGTGGCGGGGAAGCACCCGGACGAGGAAGGCCTGCTGTCCCGTCTTTTCGCAGGGAATGGCCCCTTCGTACTCCGTGACCCCCGCCTTCTGGCCCGTACAGCGCATTTCGGCGGATTGGCCGTTGACGATGCGTCCCTGGGGATCGAGGTCGCCGTAGTAGAGTTCGGTCATTACATCGTCATTCGAGAGGCCGGCCAGCGCGATCTCTGCGGTGACGTGGAGCTCCGCGCCGTACTCCAACCTTTCCGTCTGGCTGGCGTTGACGGCCTTGACGGCGATGCCGGGCCAGGCCTGGGCCACCTTCTGCTTCCATTGACACAACTGTTTGGAGCGATCGCGGTTGTTGGCCCGCAGGGCCTGCCGCCGCATGGCGCTGGGCACGTAGAAGGTCTCCGCGTAATCCTGGACCATGCGGTGGGTGTTGAACACGGGGGCGATCGTCGTGATGGCCTGTTTCATGCGGGCCACCCATTGCCGCGGCAAGCCGTCCCGGCCGCGGTCATAGAAGATGGGCGCGATCTCCTGCTCCAGCAGTTCGTACAAGGTCTCGCTTTCCACGATATCCTGCTCGTCCTGGTTGTCGTACTGTTCGCCGCGGCCGATGCTCCAGCCGTTCTCGCCGAGGAACTCCGCTTCGCACCACCAGCCGTCGGGCACGCTGATGTTCAGGCCGCCGTTGACGGCGACCTTCATCCCGCTCGTGCCGCTCGCCTCCAAGGGACGCCGCGGCGTGTTGAGCCAGCAGTCCACCCCTTGGACGAGGTAGCGGGCCACGTTCATGTCGTAGTCCTCGATGAACACGACATGATTCCGCACGTCGTAGTCCCGCATGAAATGGACGATCCGGCGAATCAGATCCTTGCCTTGGTTGTCCTGCGGGTGCGCCTTGCCCGAGACGATGAGTTGCACCGGGCGCTTCTCGTTCGTGAGGATGGCGCGGAAGCGTTCCGGGTTCATGAGCAAGAGGTCGGCCCGCTTGTAGGTGGCGAAACGGCGGGCGTAGCCGATGGTCAGGACCTCCGGATCGAGGGCTTCCGCCGCCGCGTCTATCTCGGATTTCGGCGCGCTGCGATGGGTGAGTTGGTTGACGAGGCGTTTCCGCGCGAAATTGACCAAGCGCTCCCGGCGCCGTTCGTGGGTGCGCCACAGTTCGGCGTCGGGGATGTCGGCGACCCCCTTCCATACGTTGGGATCCGCCGGGTTGCTTGTCCAAGCCGGGCCGAGATACCGGTCGTACAGCGTCCCGATTTCACGGCTGATCCAGGAGCGGGAGTGGACGCCGTTGGTGATGTGGGTGATGGGAATCTCGTCTTCCGGCACGTCCCGCCATGTGCGCGCCCACATGGACCGGGCGGTGGCGCCGTGGAGTTCGCTTACGCCATTGGCGCGGGACGACAGCTTGAGGGCGAGCACGGTCATGCAGAAGGGCTCGCGGGGATCCGCGGGGTTCTGCCGCCCCAGGGCGAGCAATTCCGGAAGCGTGACGCCCACGTGTTTGCAGTAGTCCGTGAAATAGTGCTCCACCATCTCCGGGGCGAACATGTCGTTGCCCGCCGGCACGGGGGTGTGCGTGGTGAAAACGCTGGCGGCCTTGACCGCCTCGCAGGCCTCGTCCCAGGAGAGCCGCTCCTTGTCCATGAGATCCCGGATGCGCTGCAAGGTCATGAAGGCGGCGTGCCCTTCGTTCATATGATAGATGGTGGGGTACATGCCGCAGGCGTGCAGGGCGGTCACGCCGCCCATGCCGAGGAGGATCTCCTGGCGGATGCGCATGTCGCGGTCGCCGCCGTAGAGCCGCGCGGTCAATTCGCGGTCGTCGGGATCGTTCCCGTCGAAATCCGTGTCCAAGAGGTAGAGGTTGACCCGCCCGACCTGGCAGCGCCACACGCGGACCTTTATGTTCCGGCCCGGGAAGGCCGTCTCGACAACGACCTGGTCGCCGTTCTTGTCCCGCTCGGGGAACAGGGGCATGTTGTAGAAGTCGTTCTGGGGGTAGCGCTCCTGCTGCCAGCCATCGGCGTTTAAGTACTGCCGGTGATACCCTTCCCGATACAGCAGTCCCAAGCCCACCAGAGGCATGCCGAGGTCACTGGCCGACTTCAGGTGGTCGCCCGCCAACACGCCGAGGCCGCCCGAATAAATGGACACGCACTCGTGAATCCCGAACTCCGCGCTGAGGTAGGCCACGCTGAAGCCTTCCGGCGTTTCGGCGCGTTCGCTACGCCATCCGCCGCAGGCCATGTACTCTTCGAGACTGGCGGCGACCCGGCCAAGCTGGTTCAAGTAGCCGGCGTCCCGGGCGAGCTCCTCCAGGCGGTCCTGGCTGACCCGGCCCAAGAGGAGGACAGGGTTCTGGTTCGAGGCGTCCCATAGGCTCCGGTCGATCCGGTAGAAGATCTCAATGGCGTCGGGGTTCCAGCACCAGTACATATTGAAGGCGATGTCGCGCAGCTTGGTCAGGGGTTCCGGCAGCCGGGGGACCACCGTAAAGGTTCTCGGCAGCGTCATTCAGTGTTCTCCTTCCTCTCCGCACGCACACAAATAAGGCCGGTATTCGGCGCTCTAGTCGAGCAATTCCGCTTGATTACGCGTATGTCCCCATGAAGTATCGGCGGGTCTCCGCGGGGACTCCGGCGGTTCCCCGTTTTGAATTCGGAATGCGCAAAAAAGGCTGGGGATGGCGTTCCTCGTGTCCCTAATTCAATCGGGGTGGGCCGGTTCCCCAAGAGCCGCGGCGCGGCTGTCGGCCGGGCAGGGAGCGGGGCGGTCCCCCACGCGCGCACGGCTTCACTTCGCGGGCCGCGTGGCGGCCCTGAACTGCTATGGACGCCGCACCATAGCAGAAAACACGGTGCGTTTGGAAGAAATCCGCGCCCCCAAAATTGCCGGATAAGAACGCCGTTGGCGGAGCGGCAGTCCCTGAAGGCCGCCTGCCAGGCGGCCTCGCATGCCGGCAAGACGCCGGCGATACGCGTTCACCCCGGGTGAAGGCCACTTGCTGTCCCTGGCGCGAGCATAAGACCCCACTACGATGTCCAGCCAAGCTTATCCGGCGATTGGAGCGCCCGGACGTTGCTTCGGCGGCCGCCCCGGGCTTTCGTGGCGCGAGCCGGTTTGACTCGCCCCGCGGCCCTTGCTAGAATCCGCCGCCAAGCTGGGCCGCTGGGGTTGCGGCGCGGCAAAGCTTCCGTGACGGCCCAATCCCTCCGTTTTTCCGGGGCGAAAGGTCCGCCCACTCCGAGTGCCTCATGAACCGTTCCGATTCGCCCAGAGAACCCGCCACCGTCATTATGGACGGAGCCGCCATGGCTTCCGCGCTGCGCCGGATGGCGCAAGAGATCGCCGCGCAGTGCGGCGCCGTCGAGGCGTTGGTGCTTCTTGGAATTCTCAGCCGTGGCCGTCCCTTGGCCGAGCGGCTTGCCCAGGAGTTGGAGGCCATGACGGGCCAGCGCCCCAAGGTGGGCTCGCTGGCGACGACCCTTTACCGGGACGACCTTCGCAGCGGCGTCCGGGCCGCCAAGCTGGGCGGCGCGACCCATTTTGACTTCGACGTGGACGGCGCCACGGTCATTATTGTCGATGACGTCATCGCCGCCGGACGCACCGCCCGGGCGGCCATGGACGAGGTGATGGACTACGGCCGGCCCAAGCGCATTCAGCTCGCTTGCCTGGTGGACCGGGGCTTGCGGGAGTTGCCCATTCAGCCGGACTATTGCGGCCAGCGCATGGCGGCGGGCCCACGCGGCCGCGTGGCCGTCATGATGAAAGAGACCGACGGCGAAGACATGGTGCTGCTCACGGAGGCGCCGGGCGCCGGCGGGGAGGACGGCGATGGCTGACGCCGGCGCGGCGGCCTGGGTCCGCAAGGATCTCGTGGGGATAGAGGGCTTGTCCCGGCGGGAGATCGAGCTTATTCTCGACACCGCCCCCCAGTTCGTCGAGGTCTCCGAGCGGGAAAGCGGCATCAAGAAGGTCCCGCTGTTGCAAGGCCGCCTGGTCGTGAATTGGTTTTTCGAGCCCAGCACGCGGACGCGCACTTCCTTCGAACTGGCGGCGAAGCGGCTCAGCGCGGACACGCTGACGATGACGGTGGCGGCGTCCAGCGCCGTGAAGGGCGAAAGCCTCCACGACACGTTGGCCAACATCGAGGCGATGCACAGCGATCTCGTCGTCATCCGCCACGGCCACGCTGGCGCGGCCCGGATGCTCGCCGAACGGCACGATTCGCACATTATTAACGCGGGCGACGGCTATCACGAACATCCCACCCAGGCCCTGCTGGACGCCTATACGATGCGGGATTGGGCGCGCCAACGCCGGGGCGATCCCGCCGCCAGCCTCGACGGCCTCCGCGTCGCCATCGTCGGAGACATTCTTCACAGCCGCGTGGCCCGGAGCAATGTTTGGTGCCTGGGCAAGCTCGGGGCCGATGTAACGGTCTGCGGCCCCAGGACGCTACTGCCTCCGGCGATCGAGCGGATGGGTTGCCGCGTGACCTCCAGCCTCCCCGAGGCCCTGAACGGCGCGGATATCGTGTACGTATTGCGTATGCAGTTCGAACGCCAGCGCGGGAGCCTGTTGCCGAGCGTCCGCGAGTACGTGAACCTTTACCGGGTGGATGAGGAGAGCCTGCGGCATGCGCCTTCTCACGCCGCGGTGATGCATCCGGGACCCGTGAACCGCGATTTGGAAGTGGCCGCCAATGTGGCCGATGGTCCCCGTAATCTGATTCTGGAACAAGTGAGCAACGGCGTCGCGGTGCGGATGGCCATCATGCATTTGCTGGTGAACAGTCCAGGGCCGCGGGCCGGGGAGTCTCCGGCGACATGAGCCTTGTGATAACGGGCGGCCATTTCATCGAGCCCGCCAGCGGCGTTTCCGCGCCCCGGGACATCCTTGTCGAGGACGGCAAGGTCGCGGCCATTGGCGAAGGGTTGCGCGGGTCCGAGCGCCTGGACGCTTCGGGCTGCGTCGTCTGTCCCGGGCTGGTGGACATCCACGTCCATTTCCGGGAGCCCGGGTTCGAGGCCAAGGAAACCGTCGCCACGGGGAGCCAGGCCGCCGCGCGTGGCGGATTCACGTCCGTGGTGACCATGCCCAACACGAACCCGGCCATTGACCACGCGGGCATGGTTGAATTCGTGGCGCGCCAGGCCCGCGAAGGCGCGCCCATCCGCGTGTGGCCCTCGGCCTGCGCGACGAGGGAGCGGGCTGGCCGCGATCTCACGGAGATGAGCGAGCTCAAGCGCGCCGGCGCCGTCGCCGTCACGGACGACGGCAGCGACATCGAGAGTTCTTGGGTGTTGCGGAAGGTGCTGGAGTACGCGGCCATGTGCGGGCTGCCCTACCTCGCCCACTGCGAAGACGCTTCCCTCATGGAGGGCGGGGCCATTAATGAAGGGTATACGTCGACCCGGCTCGGCTTGCCCGGCTTGCCCAAGGCGATGGAGGAAATCCGGATTGACCGGAACATCCGGCTTGGCGTCCTCGCGGGCGCGCACGTGCACATCCAGCACGTCAGCTCCGCCGAAGGCGTCGCCATCTGCCGGCGGGCCAAGGCGGCGGGCCTCAACGTGACCTGCGAAACCGCGCCCCATTACTGGTCCCTGACCGACGAGGCCGTGGAGACGGCCGGCAGCAACGCGAAGATGAACCCGCCCCTCCGCGAAGCCGCCGACATGGAGGCCGTGAAGGAGGGGCTGCGCGACGGAACCATCGACTGTATCGCCACGGACCACGCTCCCCACACCGTGACGGAAAAGGATGTTGAGGTACAGTTGGCGCCCTTTGGCATACTGGGGCTGGAGACGTGCTTGGCGCTAACGATTACGAACCTGGTGGAGCCGGGCGTCATCAGCTTGGAGCGGGCGGTGGACTTGTTGACGCTTCAGCCCGCCCGCGTGCTCGGCTTACCCGTGGGCAGGCTGGAGGAGGGCGGGCCGGCCGATATCACCGTCTTCGACGCGGGCGCGGAATGGATGGTGGACCCCAGCGCGTTTGCGTCGAAGAGCCGCAACACCCCCTTCGCGGGCCAGACGCTGCGGGGCCTGACCCGGGCCACGGTGTGCGGCGGCCAGGTGGTGTACCGGGCCGAGTAAGGCTACGCGGCTCGAAAGCGGGAGATTCCGCTCAAATTGGGGCCGGTTTGGCGCCGATTCTGTACAAACGCCGGGGATCCCGTCCCGGTCTTCATAGAACAACTTGGAGGTGCGCAGTGAAAAAGGCCTATCTTGCCCTTGAGGACGGCGGTGTATACGAGGGCCGCTCCGTGGGCGCGGAAGGCGAGGCCTTCGGCGAACTGGTGTTCAACACCAGCATGACGGGCTACCAGGAGATCTTGACGGATCCTTCCTACGCCGGGCAGATCATCACGATGACTTATCCGCTCATTGGGAACTACGGCGTGAACCCCGAGGATGTGGAGAGCCGCCGCCCCTTTGCCCGGGGTTTTGTCATGCGGGAGTGCTGCCTGGAGCCGAGCAGTTGGCGCGCGCGCCAATCCCTTCCCGATTACCTGCGCCAGCACAATATCATTGGCGTTGACGGCCTCGACACGCGGAAGATCACGAAGCACCTGCGCACGGCCGGCGCCAAGAAGGCCGTGATAAGCACTCAGGAAAGCGACCCCGAGCGGCTTGTGCGGATGGCGAAGGATTCGCCGGGCATGACCGGCGCCGACTATGTGAAGGACGTAACGGCGGAAGCCGCGTATGCCTGGGAGGTCCCGGCGGAGACCCGGTTCCGCGTGGCGGCCTTCGACTACGGGATCAAGTTCAACATCCTCCGCATCCTCCGTGAAATGGGCTGCGCCGTCACAGTGCTGCCCGCCACGGCCACGGCGGAGGACGCTTTGGCCACGGATCCCGACGGGATATTCCTGTCCAACGGCCCGGGCGATCCCGCCGCGCTGACCTATACCTTCCCGGTCGTTCGCGAGTTGCTGGGCAAGAAGCCCGTATTTAGCATTTGTCTTGGTCATCAGTTGCTCGCCCACGCCTTGGGCGGCTCCACGTACAAGCTGAAGTTCGGCCACCGCGGCGGCAATCAGCCCGTCCGTAACAATCACACCGGGAAAGTGGAGATCAGCGCGCAGAACCATGGTTTCGCCGTCGACGCGGAATCTCTGGACCCGTCCACGGTGTTCATTTCTCACACCAACCTCAATGACCAGTCCGTGGAAGGGCTGGAGCACAAGGAAGTCCCGGCCTTCGGCGTCCAATATCATCCCGAGGCGTCGCCCGGCCCCCATGACAGCAGCTACCTCTTCGATCGCTTCGTTGCCGAGATGGAGCGGCATAAAGGCGCTGTTTTGGCCTGATTCGGGCCGGTTGAGTCCCGGTTGTTCGCCGCCCGCGAGGGCTGTCGGCCGCGCCGGAAACGGCGGAGTTGACGGCGCGGCGCGGGAAGGTGTACTATTGCCTCACGCGATGGGTTGACAACGGGCACTAAACTTGCTACTCTCCACGCTTGTGCTTCCTCAACAAGCGACGAGTGTCTTCATGCACGCCGGTGCATTTCCCTTCTCATGCAGCATTGCGCCTGGCCGCTCCCAGGCCTGTCACGCGCCGCGCTTACCGAAAACGATGAGGGAATCTTCATGGCTGTAGCTCCCAAGGAACCAAACGGACGTCCATCCCTGGCCCGCGTTCCCGATGAAGTGGAATTGCCGGACCTGATAGAGATTCAGACGAAATCGTACAACGATTTCCTGCAATGGGATGTGCCGCCCGACGAACGCGAACCCAAGGGCTTGCAAGAGGTCTTCCTGGATCTCTTTCCTATTGCCTCGCCCGACGGGCTCACCCGCTTGGAGTTCGTGAATTACTCCTTCACGCCGCCCAAGTACACGGTGGAGGAATGTCAGGAGCGCGGCCACACCTACGCCGCCTCGCTCAAGGCCCTGCTGCGCCTCGTGCGCTACGAGGAGGTCGGGTCCTCCGGCGAATTGCGCGAGCGCCTCATGGTCGAGCAGGAAGTGTTCCTGGGCGAATTCCCCAGGATGACGTCCACGGGCACGTTCATCATTAATGGCGCCGAGCGCGTCGTGGTCAGTCAGCTCCACAAGTCCCCCGGCGTCAGTTTCGAGACCAAGACGCACCAGAACGGCAAGACCCTGCTGACCGGCCGCATCATCCCTTACCGGGGCGCGTGGCTCGAGTTCGAGTACGACATCAACGACATCATCTGGCTGACCGTGGATCGGCGTTCCCGCATCCACGCGACGGCGTTTCTCCGCGCCTTTGGCATCGAGGAGAACGACGAGATCATCCGGATGTTCTACGCCACCGAAGAGCTCACGGTGAGCAATGGCAAGTTCAAGCTAGGCAAGGAAACCGTCGACCCGGAAAGTCTCGTGGGCCGCTTCGTGGCCGCCGACATCATCGACCCGGAGACGGGAGAGGTCTTGGCGGACGCCGCCGGGGAGCTAACCCCCGAGGGCGTCGACCGCATCCTCAACTCTCACGCTTCGTCTCTGGAGCTGGTGCAGTACGAGGAGCTGTTCCGGGATCCGTCGATTGTTCGGACGCTGGCCAACGACAAGACGCAGACACAGGACGACGCGTTCCGGGAGATTTACGCGCGTATCCGCCCCGGCGACCCCGCCACGGACGCGACGACGCGGAGCTTCTTCCAGAAGACCTTCTTCGACGCGGGCCGTTACGATTTCGCCGCCGTCGGCCGGTATAAGATCAACCGGAAGCTCGGCCTCGACATCGCCGAGGAAACGAAGACGCTCACCAAGGAAGACGTGGTCGCCACGTTGCAGTACCTTGTCCGTTTAAAGAGCGGCGAGGGCGTCCTCGACGACATCGATCACTTGGGCAATCGGCGTGTCCGCGCCGTGGGCGAGCTGTTGGCGAATCAGGTGCGCATCGGCCTGGTGCGGATGGAGCGGACCATCCGGGAGCGGATGAATTTCCAGGAAGAAGACCAGCTTACGCCGCAAAACCTCGTGAATCCTAAGCCGGTCAGCGCGGTTATCAAGGACTTTTTCGGCCGCAGCCAGCTCTCCCACTTTATGGACCAGATTAACCCCCTGGCCGAGCTGACGCACAAACGCCGGCTTAGCGCCCTCGGGCCGGGCGGCTTGAGCCGCGACCGGGCCGGATTCGAGGTCCGCGACGTGCACCCCAGCCACTATGGGCGCATCTGTCCCATCGAGACGCCGGAAGGGCCCAACATTGGGCTCATGGCCTCCTTGTCCACCTATGCCCAGCTCAACAAGTTTGGGTTCTTGGAAACCCCCTATTGGAAAGTGGACAACGGTCAGGTCCTTCCCAGTATCGAATGCCTTAGCGCCTACGACGAGGACAACTATGTCGTGGCTCAGGCCAACGCGCCCCTCGACGAGAAGAAGCGCTTCACCGAGCCCCAGGTGCTTAGCCGCCTCCGGGACGACTTTCCCCAGAAGCCTCCCCGGGAAGTGGACTACATGGACGTCTCGCCCAAGCAGTTGGTGAGCGTGGCGGCCGCGCTGATTCCCTTCTTGGAGCACGACGACGCCAACCGCGCGCTCATGGGTTCGAACATGCAGCGTCAGGCCGTGCCGCTGTTGGAGACGGAAGCGCCAGTGGTGGGCACCGGCCTCGAACGGGTGACGGCCAAGAACTCCGGCACGGTGGTCCGGGCCGACCGGTCCGGCGTGGTGGAGTACGTAGACGGCGACCTGATCCGCATCCGCCACGAACGGGAAGGGACCGTTCTCGACCTTGAGGAGGACAACCCCTTCCGGGACGAGGTGGACGAATACCGGCTGAAGAAGTATATCCGCTCGAACCAGAACACCTGCATCAACCAGCGGCCCATCGTGGACAAGGGCGACAAGGTCGAAGCGGGGACCATTATCGCCGACGGACCCGCCACGGACCACGGAGAACTGGCCCTGGGCCGGAACATTACCGTGGCCTTCATGCCCTGGGAAGGCTATAACTTCGAGGACGCCATCCTCATCAGTGAAGAACTGATCAAGGATGACACCTACACGTCCATTCACATTCAGGTCTTCGACATCGAGTCCCGCGACACGAAGCTTGGGCCCGAGGAAGTCACCCGGGACATTCCCAATGTCAGCGAGGATGCACTGAAGAACCTCGACGAAGGCGGCATTGTCCGGCCGGGCGCGAAAGTGAAGCACGGCGACATCCTAGTGGGCAAGGTGACGCCGAAGGGCGAGACGGAGTTGGCCCCGGAAGAGAAGCTCTTGCGTGCCATCTTTGGCGAAAAGGCCGAAGACGTGCGGGACGCGTCCCTCTACGTGCCGCCCGGCGCCGAAGGCGTGGTGGTGGACGTGAAGGTGGCGAGCCGGCGCGACAAGGCGGCCGATAGCGGGAGCAAGGGCGCGCTGACCGCCGAGGTCAACCGCGTGAAGCGCGAGTATGGCGACCGGATCGAGGACATCCGCAACACCTTCGTCAAGCTGATTAAGGACGAGGTCATCGGCCTGCGGATTCAGGAAGACGTCGTCGACCATAAGACCGACGAGCTGGTGCTGGAAAAGGGCAAGAAGGTCAAGGTCTCCCATCTGGAGAAGGCGGATTACGCCGTTCTCGCCCGGCTTAAGATTGACGACCGGGACTTGCAGCAGCGCTTGAACCGCCTGGTCAACATGGCCTCCATGGAAGAGGCCAAGCTCGTCGCCTTCCGCGACAGCAAGATCGACAGCCTCCGCAAGGGCGACGAGTTGCCGCCCGGCGTTATCAAGCATGTGAAGGTCTACGTGGCTTCGAAGCGCCGTCTCGCCGTCGGCGACAAGATGGCCGGCCGCCACGGCAACAAGGGCGTTATCGCGAAGGCCTTGCCCGTCGAGGACATGCCTTTCCTGCCCGACGGCACGCCCGTCCAGATTGTGCTGAACCCCTTGGGCGTGCCATCGCGCATGAACGTGGGTCAGATTCTGGAGACGCACTTGGGCTGGGCCGCCAAGACCCTGGGGCTCAAGGTGGCGACGCCCGTGTTCAATGGCGCTTCCGAGGAAGTGATACGCGACTACCTGCGCCAGGCCGGCCTTCCCGAGACGGGCAAGATCGAGTTGCGCGACGGGCGCTCCGGCAAACCCTTCGAACAGGAAGTGACGGTGGGCAGCATCTACATGTTGAAGCTGAACCACCTCATCGACGACAAAATCCACGCCCGCGCCATCGGGCCGTACTCCCTGGTGACGCAGCAGCCCCTGGGCGGCAAGGCCCAGTTCGGCGGTCAACGTTTCGGCGAAATGGAGGTGTGGGCGCTTCAGGCCTACGGCGCCGCGTACACCTTGCAGGAATTGCTGACCATCAAGTCCGACGACATCCAAGGCCGGACCAAGGCCTACGAGGCCGTCGTGAAGGGGGATCGGGACGTGGAGCCCGGAACGCCCGAATCCTTCAACGTCCTCGTGCGCGAGATGCAGAGCCTGTGCCTGGACGTCATCCGGCTCCTTCGGGTGGAAGATGGCAGCGACGTTGAAGAAGACGAAGAAGACGCAGAACTGTTGGAGGGTTAAACCTTGCCCAAGCATGTAGCCACGACGGGAGAACGATTCGACGCCATAGCCATGCGCTTGGCCTCCCCGGAAGAGATTCTCAAGTGGTCCCGGGGCGAGGTGAAGAAACCCGAGACCATCAACTACCGCACGTTCAAGCCCGAAAAGGACGGTCTGTTCTGCGAGCGTATCTTCGGCCCGGTCAAGGACTGGGAGTGCGGTTGCGGCAAGTACAAGAAGGTGAAGCACCGGGGCATCACCTGCGATCGCTGCGGCGTCGAGATCACCGAATCGAAGGTCCGCCGGGAGCGGATGGGCTGCATCAAGCTCGCCGTGCCCGTCACCCACATCTGGTTCTTCAAGACCACGCCGAGCTGCATCGGGAATCTGCTGGACCTGTCCATCCGGGTGCTGGAGCGGATCATCTACTTCGAGAACTACATCGTCCTCGACCCGGGCGACACCAGTTTGGAGAAGATGGCGGTCCTCACCGAGGATGAATATCAGGACGCCCGGGAAGAATGGGGCGACCGTTTCTCCGCGAAGATGGGCGCCGAGGCGATCAAGACCCTGCTCGAAGAGATCGACATCGAGGCCTTAAGCGCGGAACTGCACAACCAGCTTGCCACCACCACTTCCATGCAAGGGCGGACCAAGGCCATCAAGCGCCTCAAGGTGGTGGAAGCCCTGCGGAAGTCGGCGAACAATCCGGCCTGGATGGTGCTGGACGTCATCCCCGTGATTCCGCCGGACCTGCGGCCGCTCGTGCCGCTGGAAGGCGGCCGCTACGCCACGAGTGATCTCAACGATCTCTACCGCCGCGTCATCAACCGAAACAACCGGCTGAAGCGGCTCATGGAGTTGCGCGCCCCCGAAGTCATTCTGCGTAACGAGAAGCGCATGCTCCAGGAGGCGGTGGACGCCCTCTTCGACAACGGGCGCCATGGCCGCACGGTGCTGGGCGCGGGCAACCG
>SLHB01000234.1 GCA_007136375.1 Candidatus Hydrogenedentota bacterium | reverse complement strand
TAGCGGGGGCCCAGGTCTTCGGCAAGCTCCATGCCGTAGGCGAGCAATTCGTTCCGGTCCTCCTCGGTGAGGGGTTCGTAGGCCCGAGCAAGCTCCACGTTCTGGATGGATTGCTCCACGGTGTACGGCCCGACTACGGCGCAGGCGACGCCGGGGAGGTCGAGGGCGTAGGCCAATGCGCTCGGCAGATATTCCGGATCCGTGGCGCAGCCCACATGGCCGCGCCGGTGGTTCTGGAAGCCCCCTTGGATGCCCGCGTAAACCTTCATTGCCGCGACGCCGACGTTCCGCTCCCGGCACGCGGGGAGGACTTCTTCCTCGAACTTGTAGATGTTCCGGTCCGCGTAGTTGAGCACGGTCATCACCACATCGATCTGGTCCGTCTCCAGCATGTCGAGGAAACGGTAGCTCCGGGCGTGGCCGGACAAGCCAATGAAGCGGATCTTCCCTTCTTCCTTCTGCTTCACCAGGTATTCCAGCACTCCGCCTTCGCCTTTGACCCGGTCCAGGTCCTTGCCGCCAATGTGGTGGATGTGGCACAGGTCCACGTAATCCGTATTGAGTTGCCGCAAGGATTCCTCCAGGGACTCCTGGGCGTCCTCGGCGGTTTCGCTCCAGCACTTTGTCACCAAGAACAGATCGTCGCGCCGGCCGGGGATCAGGCGTCCCAGGGCCTCTTCCGCGTTGCCGTAGATGCGGGCCGTATCGATGTAGTTGACGCCCCGGTCCATCGCGGCGGCGAACACTTCCACCGCCTCGTCCACATCGGGCGGACCCTCGCCCACGGGGGCGGTGCCCAACCCCAGGATGGAGACCTCTTCGCCCGTGCGCCCGAGGACGCGCCTGGGCAGCGGGCCTTCCGAGGCGGCCGCGGCGTATCCGCTCCGGCCCGCAAGGGCCAAGCCGCCGCCAGCAAGGACGGCCCGCTGAAGGAAACCTCGCCGCGAAATTTCGCCCGGCCGCGCCGCGCCGCGCCGGTGGTTCGCATGTCGGTGTTCATGATCGGCGGCCATCTAAAAATCCCTCCTCCGGGTTGCCGGGTCTCCGGCGGCGCCGGAGCACTCGTGAGCCGGTTTCAACAAGAAATCCCGGGGCGCTAACACTCGTGGACGGCGCCGTTCGGACCGTCCGCCGCGGGACGTGTTTAAGCATGTAGATTACATTACCAAAGCTCCCGCTAGGACGCAATAACGCGGCGTCCCTGGGCGCGCCTGTTCCCGGCGAAGCCCAGTCGTTCGCCTTGACCTCGAAAGCCGATTCCTTTAAGTTGGATGGGAGCTCTGGAGAATGCTAAGACGAAGCGGGCAGGCCGCCCGCTTCCCACATTCCCCGGGGCGTCTTCGAGCACGCGCGTCCAACGTTGGGCGCGCGAAGGCAGAGGGGCTAGTCTTGGCGCTGGCCATGCACATTCGCATGGACGGCGCCCGGCGCGCCGAAACCTGAAGTACAAGAGGGAGGTTTATGAGGAAGATCATGGCATGCGCCGCGGGCATTCTGGCCGCCGCGCTTATCGCCAGCCCCGCCGCGCACGCGGACGACGAGGGCGAGCCCATCCGGATTCTCCAACTCACCGGCGGCGGATGGCACGACTATGAGAACCAACAGACCATTCTGAGCGAGGGCATCGGCGAAAGGGTCAACGCCGAATTCGAGACGTTTTTCCATGATGGCGACGTCGAAGAAGCGGAAATCGCTTTCTTCGAGGATCCCGAGTGGATCGAAGGCTTCGACCTAGTCCTGTACAACACCTGTTGGGCCGCGAACGTCGAGGGCGGCGACGGCTGGGTCGTGGAGAACATCATCGACCGGCATCTTGAACACGAGACGCCGGCCGTGTTCATCCACTGCGCCCTCCACACCTACCGCCATCACGGCGATGCAGAGCATTGGCACCGCTTCATCGGCGTAAGCTCCTTTGGCCACCAAGCCCACGAGCCGTTCACGGTCGAGGCGCTCGAGCCGGACCATCCGATCATCGCCGGCCTGCCCCTTCCGTGGGACACGCCCCAGGGCGAGCTCTATCAGATCGTCGACATCTTCGAGAACACCACGCCCTTGACCCATTCCCTGGGTTTGGGCGGTGACGACGACTACCACGTCAATGTGTGGGTCAACGATTACGAAGGGCTTCGCGTCTTTGGCACGAGCATCGGCCATCACAACGAGACCATGGAGCATCCGGTGTATCTGGACATGGTAAGCCAGGGCGTCCTTTGGGCGGCCGGCGAGTTGGAGTAGCCAGATAGCCGGGCTTGCGCATCCGGGCCGATGGCGCTGGAGCGCGTGACGTCCAAACAAACACAGGGGGCGGTGGGATCTCTGCCGCCCCCTCTGTATTGATGGAGGGGCTGGCGCCCAGCGCGCCGCTTCAAGGGAGGGAGAGCGTCTTATGCACAAGACATGGATGAAGCTTGGCGGGGTTGTGGCCGCGGCCTTGATGCTGATGGCGCCGGCGGCCGCCGCGGAGGACGCGGACGCCCTGCGGGTGCTCTTGGTCACGGGCGGGGGCTGGCACGATTTCGAAACGCAACAGGACATTCTTCGCGACGGGATCGGCGAGCGGATCAACGCCGAGTTCACGGTGCACTGGGAAGACGAAGTGGGGACGGAGCGGATGGAGCCCTTCGAGGATCCCAATTGGCCGGAGCATTATGACCTCGTGGTCTACAACATCAGCTTTGGCGCCGTGGAGAGTGATGACGAGGGTTGGGTCCGGGAGAACATCGTGGAGCGCCACGTCGAGCACGGCCTTCCCGCCGTGGTGATACACGGAACGATTCACACGTACCGGGGCCACCCCGACGCGGACACATGGCAGGCTTTCTTGGGCCTGCGCTCGATGAACCATCAGTCGCACCAGCCGTTCACCGTGGAGGCGCTGGAGCCGGATCATCCCATCATTGCCGATATGCCCTTGCCGTGGGATACGCCGAACGGCGAGCTGTACAACGTCGAAGAGGTTTACGACACCGCCGCGCCGTTGACGCACTCGCTGGGCGAGGACGAAGACTACCACGTCAACATTTGGACGAATGTCTACGAGGGGGTCCGCGTCTTTGGCACGACCATTGGGCACCACAACGAGACCATGGAGCACGAGGTCTATCAGGACATGCTTGCCCAAGGCATCCGGTGGGCCATCGGAGCGTTGGAAGAATAGCGCTCTGATCCACGGTTATCGGTCATGATTGAGGAGGGGGCCCGAGGCGGCGCGCTCCAGCGCGAACCCGTTTCGTGCGACATCTGTGGCGCGGACAATGCCGGGGAGTACTTGACGCTTCCGCTCGTCTACGAGGGCGAGGGCATGCGCTTTGTCCAGTGCCGGGACTGCGGGCATGTTTACGCGAATCCCCGGCCCACGGCGGCGTGGCTTGACGCCTACTACGACGCGGAACGGACGCCGGAGTTTCTGGAGCGGCGCATCAACGAGCACTGGGGGCAGTGCCAGCTATGGGTAAGCACGCTCGCGCCCCATCTCCCCGGGGGAAGCTCGCTGTTGGACGTGGGCTGCGGCATCGGCCTATTCGCGAAGTTGGCCCATGACCACGGCTGGGATGTCCACGGCGTCGAGCCGAACCCCCACGAGGCCGCCTTTGCGTGGCGCCGTTTCGGGTTGAACGCGATCCACGCGGGACGTCTCGATAGCGCTGTATATCCGGACGCGTCCTTCGACGCGGTCACGTTGTGGGACGTCGTGGAGCACGCGCCGTCGCCCACGGCGTTGCTCGGCGACATTCGGCGTGTCTTGAAGCCCGGCGGCGTCTTTGCGTTCACCGCCCCTAACGTGAACGGCCGCCTGGCGCGGGAGCGGTCGCCGGTCTTCTGGGAGCAGGGGCACCTCCATTTCTTTTCGGAAAGGACCTTGAACCGCCTCCTCGCCGAGACGGGGTTTGCGCCTGTGTCTTCGATGATGACGCCGTACATGCCCGTGCGCAACGAGGCCGTGAAAGACTTCATCAAGCGCTACGGAAAGTGGGCCATCGTCGGGGCCCGGCGTGTCCTAAACGCGCCGGGCCTCCGGCGGCTCTGGGCCGCCGGATCGGGCCAAAGCGGATTCACCATCATCGCCCGCCGGACCGGCGGACCGCCCATGGCCTGAGCGTCTCTCTGGAGCGCGGCACTCCTCCGCACGGCGGCCGCC
>SLHB01000396.1 GCA_007136375.1 Candidatus Hydrogenedentota bacterium | reverse complement strand
TGCCCCACCCCACACGGGGACCGCCGTGGACGGGACGGGGCGTCGCTCCCCTGTTTTGCCACTGCTGGCGGCTTTAGTATACGGAGACTCTACGAATTATGTCAACTCGGCCTTCCTCGTGTTTACTGCGCGCAGGAAGTGTTCGGAGGTTTATTTTCCAGAAACGAAGGCGCGGTTCATCGGCGAAGGGCGGAAAGGCCAGACGGCGTCTCACCCCATGAGGGCGAGGCCGATCTCGTTGTTCAGGTCGAAGCCGCGCAGCGTGGGCGCGGCCCGGCCGCCGGCGAGGGTCACGAGGCCACGCGCTTCCAAGCCGCGCAACGCTGCTCCGAAGTCGTCCATGAGCTGGCGTCCGAAACGCGCGGCGTAAACGTCGAAGGGGAGGCCCTCTTCGAGGCGGAGGTATTGCATCACGGTTTCGAGGCGGATTTCCTCTGGCGTCAGGCGCAACGCCTCCAGTTTTCCGCCGGGATCGCCAAGATAGTCCCGGAGTCTACGGTGGTTTTGCGAGCGGATTCCGGCGTAATAGGAGTAGGCGCCGGGGCCGAATCCCGCGTAGCCGCCGTTATGCCAGTAAATGAGGTTGTGCCGGCTTTCCCAGCCGGGCCTGGCGTAATTGGACACCTCGTAGTGACGGAAGACATCCGTCAAGACGGCGTGAGCCTCCTCGTACAGCTCCACATAGGCGTCGCCGCCGACGGCCTCGTGGCTCCGTTTCGCAAAGGGCGTGCGGGGTTCGTAGGTCAGGCCGTAGGTGGAGACGTGGGTGGGCTTCCAGGCCACGCATTCCTCCACGGTTTCCCGCCAGCCGTCCGTGGGGTGAGCGCCGAAGATGAGGTCGACGCCCCAATCCGGGAAGGTCTCACGCACGATGGCGCAGGCTTCGCGGGCCCGGGCCGCGTCGTGCACCCGGCCGAGATAGCGGAGCGCCCGGTCGTCGAAGCTCTGGACGCCGAGGCTTACGCGGGTCACGCCGAGCTCGCGCCAGCCCTGGGCGGCCTCCGGCGTGATGTCGTCGGGGTTGGCCTCCAAGCTGATCTCGCCGTCCGCTTCGACGGTAAAGCGCGCGCGCACGGCGCCGAGGATGCGTTCCAGTTCGTCGAACGCAAGGAGCGACGGCGTGCCGCCGCCGAAGAAGACGCTGGTCGCGGTGGACGGGCCCTGGAACCTCTCGATCTCCGCCATGAGCCCATCCACGAAGGCGCGCGAATGCTCGGGGTTGAAGCGCCGCTTCACGAAATCACAGTAGGGGCAGAGCAACTTGCAGAAGGGCACGTGGATGTAAACACCGAAGCTCATGTCACGCGCCGCCGCCGTTTGAAGGGCCACCAGACCACGCGGACCGTTCCCACGAGGCCGCCGTGATCCACCCAGCCGAAAGTCCGGCTATCCTCTTGGTCCGGGGAGCCGTCGTGCAGGATGAAATACCGCCGGGCCGCCCGGCCGTTTGTCACCGCCGTGGCGTACTCGCCGACGGCGTTGTCATCCGCGGATCCAGCGCCGTATGCCTCAACCCCGGGAACGGGCTGGCCGTCCACCGACACCTTGCCGGTAGCGATTGCCACACGCTCGCCGCCCCGCGCCACCACGCGCCCCACCATGAGCTCGCCCCGCCGGCCGCCGGCCGTTCCGTCACCGGGATGACGGTACACGACGAGCTCGCCCCGGCGGGGCTCGCGGCCGGGAAACAAGCGGAGGGACGTGAAGGGAAGGCGCAGACCGAAGGGCCATGTGGCCACAAGGATGTGGTCATTCGGTCCCAGGGCCGCGCCTTGCGACCGGCTGGAGGTGGTGAGGGAACGGCCCCAGAGCGCGCGAGCGGCCACAAGGACGGCCACGCCTCCGAGCAAGGCCCGCCACCACCACGCGGCGGTGAAGCCGGTGAAATCCGTCCAGCGGCTTATGGGCCACCACACCACGGAGACACGGCCCAGGATGTTCTCGTTGGGCGCCCAGCCGTAGTGCCTGCCGTCCCGGCTGAACGCGCTGTTGTCGCCGAGAAGAAAGTAGTGGTCCTCCGGCACCACGGAGAACCGGGATTCGTCGCGGACGCCGTAGCGCATATCCGTTTGAAACGGCGTCCGGGGCCTCGTGTAGGTGACGCCCGCGACGCTCCAGGGTTCGGTGAGCAGTTCGCCGTCGATGAAGACATCGCCGCCGTCGATCCGGACGCGCTCGCCCGGCAGGCCCACGACGCGCTTTACGATGACGGCGTGCTCCCTGTCTTCCACGGAACGGAACACAACGAGTTCTCCGCGTTGAGGTTCGCGGCCGCGGAGAATGCGTTGGTTGACGAAGGGGACGCGCAGGCCATAGACGGCCTTGTTCACGAAGATGTGGTCGCCCGGCTTAAGGGCGGGCTCCATGCTGCTGGTGGGGATTTGGAAAGGCTCGACGAGCACCCAGCGCACGATAAGCGTGAGGGCCACGGCGATCAACACGGCGGTCACCCAGCCGCCCCTATCCCGGGCGCGGCGGAGTCCCTGTGGGCTGGCTTCGCGCCAGGCTGGCGCAGGCAAGGTTTCGCCCCGGCCGAGGGGGCGCGGGGCCGTGCGTTCGCGTGGATGCATCATCAAATGGCTAGCCGTCCCCGTCTGTAATCCGCTTTGGCCCGGCGGAAGCGGGGGTGATTCCGGGCGTCACGGCCGATGAACTCAGGACGGCGGAGACTCGGCGACGCGGCGCGCCCGGCGCAGCGGCCACCATACCCGCGCCACCCGGCCCCAGAACGCGTCGGCCGGCACATAGTGAACTTCCGCGCCCTTGTCCTCGTCAAAGGCGAGCACGGCGTAACCATCCTTCTTGCCCTTCGCTCCACCGGCGTTGGCCGCTTCGGCGCCGTCTCCTTCCCACGCCACGGCGCCATCAACGAGGATGCGCCCGTCTTGGATCCGCAACTCCTGACCGGGAAGCGCCAGAACGCGGCCGAGAGCCGCTTCGCCATCGTCGCCCACGGCGAAGGCCACGATTTCCCCGGGCTGGGGCGGACAGCCTTCCGTCAACGGTTCGGAGAGGAAGGGGGCGCGCAAGCCATAGGCGGAACGGTGCACGAGAATGTGGTCCCCCGCCTCAAGGCCGAAGCCGGGCATGGCCCGCTCCAGCCGCCATGAGCGGAGGAAGAATCCGCTGATCACGAAGTAGCCAACCGCGCCGGCGGGAACGCCGTAGAGCAGGAGCATGCCCCACCAGGTCCGGGAGAAGCCGGTGAAGTCGCGCCAGTTTGCGGGAGGCCACCATATGCAGAAGGCGCGGCCCAGGATGTTGTCGTTGGGCACCCAGCCGTAGTGCCGCCCGTCTATGCTGTTCGCGCTGTTGTCGCCCAGGACGAAGTAATGGTTCTCGGGGATCACGCTGTATTCGTCCCCGGGCAACACGCCATAGCGCATGGGCTGGGCGGTCCGCTGCCGGTGCATGAGTTGTTGTTGGATCGCGGCTTGTTGCTCCCCGGGCGAGTCGAAATGGTCGCGAATCTGTTGCAATTCGCCTTCCGTGAGGCCCAGGGTGCTGGTGTAGCGCACGTCCGGCATGTCGTCCGGCAACTCCAGGGGTTCGCCATCGGCGTACACGCGGCCGTCCCGGATCTGAATGCGCTCGCCGGGCAGGCCCACGATGCGCTTAATGAGGATGCCGTGCTGGGCGTTTTCCTGGACGGCGCGGAAGACGACAAGCTCCCAGCGCTCCGGTTCGTTCCAGCGGAACATACGGCGGTTGGTGAAAGGGACCATGAGTCCGTAATGAAACTTGCTGATGAATACGCGGTCGCCCCGCATGAAACGGTAGTCGCCGTGGAGCGTCGGCTCCATCGAGCCCGATGGGATCTTATAGGGTTCGGCGATCGCCCAGCGCACCACGAGGACCAGGAGCACGATCCCGATCCACCCGGCGAGATTGCCCAGGGTGAAGGGCCCGGTGAGCTTGGTGATCCACGCCTTCACGGCGCTGCCCGGCCCGGGCGGTCCTTGAGGCGCCGGCTGTTTCTTCGCGGCGCCCTGCTCCCGCCGCGTGGCTTTCTTCTTGCTCACGTTAGCGTTCCGTGTCGCCGTCGGAGCGCAGCAAGGCCATGAAAGCCTCCTGGGGCACCTCGATGCGGCCGACTTGCTTCATGCGCCGCTTGCCTTCCTTCTGCCGCTCCAACAATTTCCGTTTCCGGGTAATGTC
>SLHB01000384.1 GCA_007136375.1 Candidatus Hydrogenedentota bacterium | reverse complement strand
CTATGGCATCGCGCGCACCGCAAAACGCTCCCTCCTCTATTACGCTATCCCCCTCCTCGCCGGCCTCGCCATTGCCCATGCGTACATCCCCCCCACGCCGGGTCCCGTGGCCGTCGCCGCCATCGTGGGCGCCGACCTGGGATGGGTGATACTGTTCGGCGTCTTATGCGGGCTCCCGGGCCTGGTTTTGGGCGGATTCATATTCGGCCGCTACATTGGGAACCGCATCCACGTAGAGCAGCCTGACTATATGAAGCCAGACCATGGCGTCGGCGCGGAAGTCGCGGCCGCGTCCGGCAATCAGCAACCGCCCAGCTTCGGCGTCGTGACCGGCATTGTCCTGCTTCCCCTGGCGCTCATTCTCTTCAACACGGCGTCCGGCGCATGGCTGCCCGAGGACCATCCCGCGCTGCCGTACATCGAATTCGCGGGCCACCCGTTCTTCGCCTTGATAGCCGCCACGCTGATGGCCATGTACTGGCTGGGCATCCGGCAGGGCTACACCCGTGAGGAGGTGCAGAAGGTGGCCACGGGATCCCTTGAACCGGTGGGGTTGATCATCTTGGTGACCGGCGCGGGCGGCGTTTTCGGCAACGTGCTGGTCACCGCCGGGGTAGGCGAAGCCCTCGCGGAGGCCCTCGCGGAATGGCGGCTCCCCGTCGTGGTCCTTGCCTTCGTCATCGCCCTCGGCGTACGCGTATCCCAGGGCGGCGCGACCGTGGCCATGATCACGTCGGCCAGCCTCGTCGCTCCCGTTGTGAACGGCGGCGGCTACACCGCGCCGGAATTGGCCTTGGTGGTCATCGCCATCGCGTCCGGCGCGACCGCCCTCTCCCACGTCAACGATTCGGGATTCTGGCTCGTCAATCGCTACCTCGGCTTGACGGAGAAGGAGACGCTGGCGAGCTGGACCGCGCTTGTGACCATCGTAGGGTTCAGCGGCTTCGTGACCGCATTGCTCATAAGCGTCTTCGTATGACGGCGAGCGCCGCCACTACAAGGCCCGGCGCCCGGCCGTAAGGAGTGCTCGATACATGCTCACACACCACCGCCCTTTCCAACTCGCCCGCATCTTCACCGCCATCCTCGCCATCGGCGCGGCGGGTTGGCTCGCCGGAACGAACGCCGCAACCGCCGACGACGAATCGCCGAACGCCTTGGATCAACTCGCCCAATGGCTCGAAGACGATGGAGACCCAAGCGCGCTGAGCGGCGAACCGTTCGCGGAGACACCGCTAACGCGGGAGGAAGCGGAGGAGGGGGCGCAACGGCTATGGGCGGCGTGGCTCGCCGATCATGAGGCGGCGCACGCGGCCGTTTGGGAGGAGCGGGAAGTCCACTACGAGGACGTGACGATGCGCTTCGACTACCGCGTCTTCGGCGAAGCGCCGGAACGCGGACGGAGCCTGTATATCTCTCTTCACGGCGGCGGGGGCACGCGCCCGGAGGTGAACGACGCCCAGTGGCGGAACCAGATCGGCCTGTACGAACCCGATGAGGGCCTCTACGTCGCCCCGCGCGCTCCCACCAACGACTGGGACCTCTGGCATAAGGACCACATCGACCCGCTCTTTGACCGGCTCATCGTTTCAGCCGTGGCGCATAAAGGGGTCGACCCCAACCGCGTGTATGTCATGGGCTACTCCGCCGGCGGCGATGGCGTGTATCAGCTTGCGCCCCGCATGGCGGACCGTTGGGCCGCCGCCGCCATGATGGCCGGCCACCCCAACAACGCGTCTCCTCTGAACCTGCGCAATATTGGCTTCACGCTGCACATGGGTGGCCAAGATTCCGCGTATAACCGCAACGAAGTGGCCGCGGAGTGGAAGGAAACCCTCGCCGATTTGCACGCGGAAGATCCAGAGGGATACCTCCACGAGGCCGTCATTCATCCCCAACACGGACATTGGATGGAGCTGGACGACGCCGTGGCGGTGGACTGGATGGCGGGGTTCACGCGCGATCCCTATCCGGATCGCATCGTCTGGCGGCAGGACAACGTCAGCCATCCGCGCTTCTATTGGCTGGCGACGCCTCCGGCTTATCATGAGGAGGGGGCCCTGATTCGCGCCGAGCGAAACGGGAACACGTTCCGGATTCTCGAAACGGAAGGCGTGGACGAGGTGACGCTTCTGCTGAACGACAGCATCGCCGATTTGGACGAACCCGTGCGCGTCATCGGCCCGGACGATAAGGAGCTTTTCGAAGGAACGGCTCCGCGAACCATGGCCGCGCTCGCGGAGTCCATCGCCACACGGCCGGATCCCGCGTACCTGTTTACGGCGGCCGTGACCGTACGTACGAACGGAGATGAAGCGGATGAGGACGGCGGGTGAGTATAGCGGCCTCCGGGATTCGGAGGCGGACGGGGGATCGGCTTACTCCAAGCCGTATTTCTTGATCTTGTACTGAAGGGTCGTGCGCTTAAGGCCGAGGTGCTCGGCGGTCTTCGTCTTGTTCCAACGGAATCGTTGGAGGGCGCCGTAAATCAGTTCGCTCTCCATCTGGTCCGTCCGTTCGACAAGCGATCCCTGGCCGCCGTGGCCCAGGGGCGCCGATGGAGCGCCTGTGGCGCCGCGCCCCGCAAAGGCGGCGCCGGCCGGTTCGGGCTGCGGCGCGTCCGGCTCGAAAAACATCTCATTGGGCACGTCGTCAACCGTGATCGTGTCGCTTTCGGCCAACACCACGGCCCGCTCCATGACGTTCGCCAGCTCCCGTATGTTGCCCGGCCACCCGTAGCGCATGAACAATTCTTCCACGGCCGGGTCCAGTTTCGTGACGTTCTTGCTAGATTCCTGACTGAATTTTGCCAAGAAGTGCTCGACAAGGGGGGGAATGTCATCGCGGCGTTGCCGCAACGGCGCCACGTGGATGGAAAAGACGTTGAGCCGGTAGTAGAAGTCCTCGCGGAACAGGCCCCGGGCGATGGCTTCCCGCAAGTCCCGGTTGGTGGCCGCGACAATCCGGGCGTCGGCGCGGATGGTCTCGGTCCCGCCTACGCGCTCGAACTCGCTCTCTTGGAGGACGCGCAGCAACTTCGTTTGAATATTGGGATCGATCTCCCCGACCTCGTCGAGAAACAGCGTGCCCGTGTGCGCCCGCTCGAAGCGGCCGGGCCTGCGGCTCACGGCGCCGGTGAAGGCGCCCTTCTCATGGCCAAACAACTCGCTCTCGAGTACGCCTGGCGCGAGGGCGGCGCAGTTCAGCGCGACGAACGGCTTGTCCCGGCGGGCGCTCGCGTCGTGTATCGCGCGGGCGACCAATTCCTTGCCCACGCCGCTCGGTCCCGTGATGAGCACCGAACTCTTGCTCGGCCCTATCTTCTCCACCATCCGGAGCATTTGCTGGCTCGCGGCGCTCGTTCCGACAATGCCGCTGAAGACGGGCCCGCCTGCCCCTCCCGGCGCCGCGGTTCTGCCGCTCGCCGGGGGCTTGTCGCGGAGAATGCGTTTGACCTTCTGCAAGATTTCGTCGAAACGGAAGGGTTTCGCGATAAAATCATAGGCGCCGAGCCGCATCGCGTCCACGGCCGTGCCAATCGTTCCATAGGCCGTCACCACGATGACGCCGGTGTCGACGCTAACTTCCTTGGCGGCGCGCAAGACGCCGATGCCGTCCCGGCCCGGCATCTTGAGATCGGTAATGACAACGTCGAAACACGTTTCCTTGATGCGCTCGACCGCCTCATCGCCGTTGGCCGCCGTCGTGACGGAAAGCCCCTCTTCCGTGAAGATGTCGGCCAAAACCTTTCGGATGTTGGACTGATCATCCACTACCAGCAATGAGTACGGTTGGTTCACGCCTTCGACAGTCATCACTCCTGATTCAATGCCTCGTGTCGCCCCATTACTCGCCGAAGAGGCGGCGAAAGCCTTCGCGTCCCGTGGCGCCGTCCGGTGTTCCCGGAGGCCCTTCTTGATCGCCAAACATGGCGCTGAAGGCGGCCCGGGCCCGCGCCTCGCCAGAGTCCGTCTTCGCGCCTGCCTGGGTCACGCGGAACTCGAATTCGTCGCAGAAGCTCGCGCCCGCCTTGTCCGCGATGTACTCGATATTGGGGATGGCGCACTGCTGCGCCACCGCGGGATCATAATACCGGCAATTCAGACAGCAATGGAGGTAGGCGTCGCAGTGCTCGCAGAACTCCTTCACGCCCGGAACGGCTTT
>SLHB01000214.1 GCA_007136375.1 Candidatus Hydrogenedentota bacterium | reverse complement strand
TTCTCAAGCCTAGCCTGAATGAACCCATGTCCGCGGTCGAGACGCTGGGCCGCGCCCTTGGTCTGGATGCGGCGGTGTGGCGCAGCGCCGTAACGGAACGGGAGTGGACCTTCCTGAACGCCGCCGTCGGCGAGAACGCGGCTGGATCCCCGTACTTCGTCCTCGCCAAAACCCACGAAACGGGCAGGGTGTTTTCGCTGTGCCGCGCCGTGTGCGAGTATCTGAGCCTTAATGGATCGCCGGGCGCCATCGTCACGCGCGCCTATTCGGAACGCCAAAAGCGGAACCGCGCTTTCGCCGCGGAGTTCATCGCCCCGGCCGCGCGCCTTCGCGAAGCTATCGAGGGGCCGGTCGTCACGGGGGAGGATGTGGAAGCCCTCGCCCATGCTTTCGGCGCTTCCGAGTTTGTGATCCGTCACCAGATCCAGAACAACGGTTTGGCGGAGATCGCCGCGGAATTCTGAGCCCGGCGTGGCCCTCAGGAACCGGAGGCGGCGGGGCGGCCGGGTTGTTGGCGGGGGGCGGCGAGCTTCACGACGAGGAGCTCCAGGGCGAGGGCGCGGTTGACGCCCGTGCTCCGGAGCATCACCTCGGCCTCCATGCACAGGCGGAAGGCGTCGCGGATCTTGCGCAGGCCGAGCTTGTCAACGAGGGGGCGCACCTTCTTGGCTTGAAAGGGGGCCACGGCGCCCGGGCCGTCCTTCGCGACGGCGTACGCGGTCTTCAGCAGCCAGTTAATGGTGCCCATGATTTCGATCTCCGCCTTGCCCAGTTCCAAGAGCATGCGCAAGGCTTTCACGGCGCGGCCCATATCGGATTCGGCGATGGCGTCGGTCAGCGCCCAGACTTCGTCCTCGGCCACATCGGCGCAGGCCATGCGCACGTGCTCCAGCGTAATCTCCGGCTCCGACGCGCCGGCGAACCCGCTCACGAGCTCGATGGCGTTTTGCACATCGGCGAGGCGCGCGCCGGCGCGTTCAAGGAGTTCGCTCACGGCGGCCGGATTGATGCGCTTGTCCCGCGCCTTCAATTCATCGTGGACCCAGAGGTTCAGTTCCCGTTCCCGCAGCACGGGACATTCAAGGAGCACGCCGTTCTCTTGGCACAGCTTGAAGATCTTGCTCCGCCGGTCGATGACGCCGGACACGAGAATGAGCACGCAGGCGGGGTTCGGCGAGGCGAGGTACGCGGCGAGGGCTTTGGCGGCGGAGCCTTTGTCGTAGGCCTCGGCGCCGTGTACGGCCGTCACCCGCCGCTCCGCGAGAAAGGGCAGGGTCTGGCAGGTTTCGATGACCTCGCCCACGTCGGTCTCTTCGGCGTGGTACCCGGCGTAGGCGAAGTCCTTCATCGAAGGATCGACGTAGCGCCGGATGAGCCGCTCCACGGCCCGGCTCGCGAGAAGGGGCTCAAACGTCGCGCGCTTCGCCCGTTCCCCTTTGTGGGAGCAGACGAGGTAGATGGGCGCCTCCGGCGCGCCGTCCGGCGCCTTGAGGAAGTCTTGAGCCAACATGGCCGTGGATCCTACCAGGGCGCCACGGTGCGGTAGAAGATCCGCGAGGCCAACACCTCCAGCGCCTCCGAGGCGCCCCGGTTCTCTTCCTCGCGGGTGAACGAGCGCACGCCGGGCATGAAGACTTCCGCGTTGCCCCGCAGCCGGTCGCTCGACTGGCCCGCCGCGAGGCTGTAGTAACTCGTCTCGCCAGAAAGCTGCCCGTCTTCCCAGAGCACGTCGCCGGTGGCCTGATCCGTGACGCGCGCGCCCGCGACCACCACCAGGATGAACTGGGTCACGTTGTCCCGCTCGTCAAAGGAGAGGCCGCGCATGGCGTAGTCCAGGATCACCCCTTCCAACAGCAGATCGGCCCGGTCCCGTTCCACCACGGTCAGGCGTCCGTCATGGAGGAACTTGCGGATGAGGGCGTTGGTCAAGGGCGCTTGCAGGTCATATTCCTGGCTGATGTCCTCGAAGGGCGCCACGTGGATCGTCTGATACCTGGCGTCCAGCCCGCCCCGCGTGGTGTAGCCGCACCCAGCGGCCGACATCACGAGAAGCGCGCCCGCGACGGCGCCCGCGAGCGCTCCGCGCGGCCTCACTCCGCTAGTCCAACAGGGACGCCGGGGTGACGCCCGCGTCCGGATGGTTCGACAGCCAGTCCTGGGCGGCCTCCGCCGCTTCCGTGCCGGCGAATTGTTCGACGACGACCTGGTAGTAAATGCGGGCCGAGCCGAATTCACGCCGCCGCTCATAGTAATGGGCGGTGCGCAGCCGCTGCTCCGCCAGGCGCTCGCGCATCTCATCGCGGATTTCGCCCAGCTCTTCCGTGCGCTCGTCGCCAGGAAAGCGCTGCTGGAAGGTTTCCACCGCGGCGATGGCGCGGCGGGAGGGCGCCTGGTTGTACGCCGGGGGCAAGGACGCGTAGTAGTAGCACTGGGCCAGGCCGTGGTTCGCGTCGGCCACCCACTCCGATTGCGGGTAATCTTCAATCACACGCTGAAACTCGAAGGCCGCCTCGATGTAACGCTCCAGGGCGAAGTAACACCGGCCCAGCTTGTATTGCGCCTCGGCCGCCGCCGTCGCGAAGGGCTGGTTGTCGATGACCATGGTGTAGACGTCAATGGCTTGGCGCAACGGCCGCTCCCGGAAGAAGGGATTGCGGTGCTCCAGCCGCTCCAGCCCCCGCTCGTAGAGGTCGTCCGCGATGGCGTACTGCCGCTCCATCACATCGGGAAACAACTGCGTGGCGGGATGCTCGTCCACCGTCTTCTGAAATTCCTCGGCGGCCCGCAGCGGACGGCCTCGGGCGAGTTCGATCTCGCCACGGAGGAACTGGTTCTGGTCCGCCACCTCGGAATTGCTGTAGAAATCGATGAACAAGTCGGTCTGGTTCATCGCCTCGCGGTAGTCGCCTTCAAGGTACAGGCTCCGCGCTTGCTCCAACTGAAGCTCCGCCGTCTCCTGGGGAAGGCGCCGCAGGTTGATCCAGCGGCCCGTCTGGGGCGACCAAACCCACTGGGCCTCGGCGGCAAGCTGCACGCCCGCGAGGGCCACGCCCAACACGATCAGCCATGTGGCTTTCCTGGGAGTCATCACGGTTCCAAATACCTCCATCGCCGCGGAAGCCGCCGCAGCCTTCAATCGCCGCGCCCCCTGGCTGGAAACGCAAAGGAAAGGCGCAAGAAAATCGGAAGAAGTGTAACAGTAGCGCGGATGTCTCCGCAATTCCAGGAAGCCGCCGCCGCGGGGATAGACGCCCGCCACGGCGCCGTGATTCATTCCGCCCTAGAAAAACGGTGTTCGCGCCGCCGGGGTTGATAAGGCCCGCGTATGGAAGAGCGGGGCGGGAGGGCCGAAGCAGCAGGCCGGCGCATGTTGAAAGAGGCAGGACCGGGGGATGCGGGGCGGGCCTGCCTCTTTCAAAAGACGGTGTTCCGGGCTGGGCTAGTCGCCGTCAGCGGGCGAATTGCGGGCAATCGCCTTGGCCAGCTTACGCCGGCGCCGTTCGCTTGGCTTCTCATAGTGTTTCATCTCTTTCAGGCGCTGCATAATGCCTTCTTTATTGCACTTCTTCTTGAAGCGGCGCAACGCCTTCTCAAAGGGTTCATCGGATTTTACACGAACTTTCGTCAAGCAGACTCAACCTCCTCTCGTCATCACCGTTGACAGCGGCGGAAAATGTGCTCTAACATCCCCTCTTTCGCGGCGCGGACCTCCGTAAACGCGCGGAACGGGCGGCGTTCCAGGTAAGGAAAGCGCCGCCGGGCAAGGTCACGCAGCCGCAACGAGTATCCTACCACTTGCCCGGGTAGCTGTCAACGCTGTGCGCGCCGCCGGGGACGCCGTCATCGAAGGAGAGAAAGGGCTGGCGGGCAGGGGCGCGCCGCCTGCCACGTGGGCGGGGGCGCGCCAACCCGGTACGCAAGCCCCACCGGCGCGGGCGGTCCTCCGCGCCGGTGGAGCATGACTAGCCGTTCGGGGGCCGGGCTTCCCTATGGGCCCTCCTCCATGGGCGCGTAGCGCGCCTTGTCTGTGTCCTCAATCAACATATAGCTCCCCCGTGCGCTCATCCATGGGCACGTAGCGCTCCTGAATACTCTCCGGCAGCCCCTGCAACGCGTCGTCGCTGAGGGGCGGGCCGTAGATGGGGCGGGGCTCCCACATCTCCGGCTGCTC
>SLHB01000166.1 GCA_007136375.1 Candidatus Hydrogenedentota bacterium | reverse complement strand
GGCGCCGGTTTTATCGGCTCCCATCTCTGCGAGGCCCTCGTCCGGCGGGGGGATGACGTTTTTGTGCTGGACAATCTTAGCACGGGCCGGTTCGAAAACATCGAACACCTGCCGGAGGTGACGTGCGTCATCGACAGCACGCTGAACGAGGAAATCGTCCGCGATCTTGTCCGCGAGGTGGACGTGGTGTTCCATCTGGCGGCGACGGTGGGGGTGCAACTTGTTGTGGAGCGGCCCATCGAGACGATCGTGAACAACATCCGGGGCACGGAGACGGTTTTAGAGGAGGCGTGCCGTTACCGGCGGCGGATGCTCATCACGTCGTCGAGCGAGGTTTACGGCAAAGGCGCGCGCCCGGTTTTCCAGGAAGACGACGACCGCGTCATGGGCTCCACAAGCCTGACGCGTTGGGGATACGCCGCCTCCAAGGCCATGGATGAGTTCTTGGCCCTGGCTTATTGGCATGAGAAACGGCATCCTGTGGTGATTGCCCGTCTGTTCAACACGGTCGGCCCACGGCAGACGGGGCGTTACGGCATGGTCATCCCCCGTTTTGTGACGCAGGCGCTCCTAGGCGAGCCGTTGACGGTCCACGGCGATGGCAAGCAGACCCGCTGTTTCACTTCGGTGGGCGATGTGGTTCCCGCCTTGATGCGGCTCATGGACCGGACGGATCTCCGGGGCCAGGTCTATAACTTGGGCAGCCTGGAATGCGTTACCATTGAGGAGTTGGCCAAGCGCATCATCGCGCTCACCGGCAGCGCCTCCTCCATTTCGTATATTCCCTATGAGCAGGCTTATGGCCCAGGATACGAGGACATGCAGCACCGGCAGCCGAGCCTGGACAAAGTGCGGGAAGCCATTGGATTCGAGCCCCAAACGTCCCTTGAAGACATGCTGCGCGTCATCATCGCGGACGTGAAGGCGAGACTGCCCCTTTAACGCGCGGGGGACCGGGGGAAGGAAAGGCGACATGCGGCGAATCGGCGTGCTGACGAGCGGGGGCGACGCGCCCGGCATGAACGCGGCCATCCGGGCCGTGGTGCGCACCGCCTACGCGCGGGGCATGGAGGTCTTTGGAGTCGAGCGTGGGTTTCAAGGCTTGGTGGACGGCGTGTTCCGTCCCATGGGGCCCCGTTCGGTGAGCAGCGTCATCAACCGGGGCGGCACGATCTTGCGCACGGCCCGGTGCAAGGCCTTTCTAGCGCCGGAGGGCCGGGCCGAAGCGGCGGCGCTCCTGCGTCAGTATGAAATCGAAGGCCTCGTCGTCATTGGCGGCGATGGCTCCTACCGTGGCGCTCATGCTTTAGGCGTTGAGCATAGTATGCCATGCGTGGGCGTCCCGGGGACCATCGACAACGACATCAACGGTACGGATTCCACCATCGGTTACGATACAGCGTTGAACACGGCTTTGGAGGCGATCGACCGCATCCGCGATACGGCGGATAGCCATGACCGCCTGTTTTTCGTGGAAGTCATGGGCCGGGAGAGCGGTTATCTCGCGTTGATGTGCGGCATCGCGGGCGGAGCGGAAGCGGTCATCACCCCGGAGGACGCGCCTCCGATCCCGGAACTGGTGAAGCAACTGAGGGCGGGCCGGGACGCGGGTAAGCGCTCGGGCATCGTCGTGGTGGCGGAGGGGTCGCCTCTGGGCGGGGCCCAAGCGGTGGCCGACGCGGTGGCGGCTCAATCGGAATTCCAGGACAGCCGGGTCGTTGTCGCCGGTCATTTGCAGCGGGGCGGCGTCCCCACGGCGTCGGACCGGATCCTGGCGGCGCGGCTCGGGGCCAGCGCGGTGGACGCGTTGCTGGCGGGCGAAGCGGACGTGATGGTGGGCGTAAGCCACAACGAATCCGTGCTCAGTCCGCTGACGACGGCCTGGGAAACGGAACGCCGCTATGGCAAGACTTGGATGGACCTGTCCCACCTATTGGCCACCTGACGGGGCGCCGGGGTAGCGGCGCGAAGCCCGCGCCGCGATTGGGCCGGCGCGGAGAAGGCGGTTCAACACGCGCGGCGGAAGACTATGGACGATACCGATGTATCCGTAATCGTGCCCACCTACGACACGGGCGGCCTGATGCCCACGTCGTTGGCGCATCTGGAAGTTCAGAGCCATCCGGCCGCCCGCTTCGAAGTTTTCATCGCGGACCATGGCAACAGCGATGAATCCGCCGCTCTCATCGAGCGGTACACGGCGGGGGCGCCGGTGCGCACCCAGTACTTGCGGGATCCCGAGGCCGGTTTCGCCGCCATCGCGAATCGCGCGGCCCGCGGCGCCCAAGGCAAATGGCTCCTATTCCTCGACGAAGACTTGTTGGCGGGTCCTCGTTTGGTCGAAAGTCATGTACAGTCCCAGGAGAAGCACCCAAGCGCCGCGGCCATTGTAGGACGGATCGCGCTGCATCCCCAGGTGGCGCCCTGGACGTTCACCAAGTGGGGCGCTTGGGGCGCCCACCCCGAGGAACACACCGAGCCTGCCGGACCGCCGTCCGCCACGTTGTCTTTTCCCGCGCCCTTCTTCGAGTGGACGGCTTGCAATCTCAGCGTTCCCCGCCAACGTTTCCTCGACGCCGGCGGGTTCAACGAAAACCCTTCTTTGGCGGGGATGGCGGACCGGGAGCTTGCGGGGCGGCTGCATGACGGGGGGGTGACGGGATACTTCGTGGATAGCGCGGTGGCCTATGCTTGGCGTCCGACGCCTCTGCCGCGGGAGCGCATTCGCAACTACCATGAGGGCTACGCCTTGTACGGGCTTTCGTGTCTCCGTCCACAGGAGAATCTGGAGCGGCGGCTGCTCCCGAAAAAATGGCGGCTCAAGCAGTGGTTCGCCCGCCCCCTGTTGCCTTTGTGCGCCCGGTGGTGTCCCGTGTTCGCGGGAAACACGCCCCTTTTTGCCGCCTTGGCGCGCCACGTGCTTCTGTGGGATCGGACCCGGGGTTACAAGGACGCCGCCCGTGGGCTCGTGGCCAACCCCGGCGTTTGCGGCGCGCCTTCGCCGTAAGTTGGCATGGGCCGGCGCAGCGCCGACGCAGCCCAAGGCTGGGCGCTTTACTGCGCGAGTTGGGCGGCGGCGAGGTAGTCTTCGCTGGGCAGTTGGACTCGGGCGAGCCCCTCGGAGAAGCGTTGAGCGTGGCGGAATTTCGGGGGGATGACAAACTCGCCCGAATTGTCGATGTACCCGTACAAACCGTCCACCCGCACCCGGGCGCGTCCCTCAAAAAAGGGATCGGCCTCGTCGAATTGAGGGGGGATGGCGAATTCGCCCGACTTGGCGATGTAGCCGTAGCCGTCCGGCGTGGCCACGGGAGAAAGGCCCGCGGAGAAGATGCCCGCCGCGGCGTATCGCGGTTCAATGACCCAATCCCCGTCCCGATCAATGTAGCCCCACAGCCCGTCCTTGGCCGCCAGGGCGAGTCCGTCGGTGAACACTTCGGCGCTGTCGAACCGGGGTTCGATGGCCCATTCCCCGTCCTCGCGAATATAGCCGTAGACGCCGTCTTCCGCTACTGGGGCGAGGCCGTCGCGGAAGGGGCCCGCGTGGGTGAACTGGGGCTTGATGCGGAACCAGCCCGTGTTGTCGATAAACCCGTACTTGCCGTCCGTCGACACCGGAGCGAGGCCGCTGGCGAAGGGGCCGCCCGTCGCGAACTGGGGCCGGACGGCGAAACGCCCGTCCTGGGCGATGTAGCCGATGCGTCCGTGGACGCCCACGGGCGCGAGTCCGCCGGAGAACTCGCCGGCGGCTTCGAATTGGGGCGTGATAACCCACTCTCCATGACGGTCGATGTAGCCGGCCCGGCTGTTCCTATAAACCGCGGCGACGCCCTCGCTGAAATCGAGGGCCAGGTCGAACTGGGGCGGTATCACGAATTCACCGAGGCGGTTGATGTAACCGAACTTGTCTGGAACGGGCGGAGCGGTGGGGGAAGGCAGCATGTGGACCACCATGCCAGCAAGCCCCAAGATCAATGTCAGGGCGGATGTGATGCCTAGCCACTTGCGGCTCATGGGCGATTGGCCTCCCTTCGCGCTCCCCGGATGGGCGCGGGGTTGCGGCGATCCCGGGACATGCGGGACCGTTACCCTTCCATTATACCGGATCCCGGCCGCGGGAACACCCGCTCAAGTCGGCCCCTTGGCCGGCCGGTGTTGCACTTAGTATATGAATCCAGGGG
>SLHB01000309.1 GCA_007136375.1 Candidatus Hydrogenedentota bacterium | reverse complement strand
CGTTGTGCCGCTCGCGGAGTTGGAGGCCGAGACGGTGAAATGGTGCCGGGAGATCCTGGCCAATTCGCCCGTCGCCATCCGCTGCCTCAAGGCGGCCCTCAACGCGGATTGCGACGGCCAAGCTGGTCTGCAAGAGTTGGCGGGCAACGCCACGATGCTCTTCTACATGTCCGAAGAAGGTCAGGAAGGCCGGAACGCCTTCAACGAAAAGCGGAAGCCCGACTTTTCCCGCTTTCCTCGCAGGCCATGACTGGGGACAGGGCCGCGTTCGACAATATGGCCTGGTGGCGTCCCTGGTGGATGGCCGCGCGTCCCCGCACCTTGCCGGCCTCGCTCGCGCCCGTGCTCATGGGCGCCGCGTTGGCCCATGGAGACGGCGCTTTCCATGGGTTGTCCGTGATCGTCGCGCTCATGGGCGCCGTGCTTATTCAGATCGGAACGAACCTCGCCAACGATTACTTCGATTTCGTGCAGGGCGCCGACACGGATCGCCGGAAGGGGCCCGTCCGCGTGACTCAGGCCGGGCTGATTCCACCGGCGACGGTGCGGCGCGCGGCGATACTCGTCTTCGCCTTGGTGGCCTTGCCGGCCGCTTACGCCGCATGGCGCGGGGGCAGCGTCTTCGTGCTCATCGCCGTGTTGTCGGTTGTATTCGGCGTCCTGTATACGGGCGGCCCTTATCCGCTTGGCTACATGGGGCTTGGGGACATCCTAGTGTTGCTGTTCTTCGGACCCGTGGCCGTGGGCGGCGTTTACTATCTGCAAACGCTCACCCTTACGCCGGAAGCCGTCGTCGCCGGGATTGGCGTGGGCAGCTTGGCGGTCGGGCTGCTGGCCGTAAACAATCTCCGCGACGTGGAGGAAGACAGGGCCGCGGGGAAGCGGACCCTGGCCGTGCGGTTCGGCCCGGGGTTCGCGCGGATAGAGTACGTGGCTTGCGTTGTGATATCCTCTTTGGCGGTCCCCTTGTATTTTTACGGCGCTACCGGAAGCCGTTGGTTCTTGTTGGTGGCCTTGATAGGCCTCTGTGGGGGAATGCCGGCGGCCATGGTCATGCATCAACGCAATGACGCCGGGAGCCTTAACCAGGTGCTTGCGCGCACGGGCAAATTGCTTATTGTCTATGGCGCGGCCTTCTCATTGGCGTACATCCTATGAAGATTACGAGATACGCGTGTCATCCCTACACCGCGCCGTTGAACCGGCCCATCCACATTGGCGAACATGAGGCCAACAAACGGCAAGGCCACATCATCGAGCTCTTCACGAAGGACGGCGCCGTGGGCCGGGGCGACGTGGCGCCGTTGGGCGGTCTGAACCCAGAGGACCTCAGCCTCGCCTGCGAACAGACGGCCATGGTTGGGTACAGCCTCCTGGGCAGCACCGTTTCCAGCGCCATTCCCCAGTTCGAAGGCGCGTTTGAGAAGCTATTCTCCGAGTTTGACCTCTATCCCTCCGTACGCTTTGGCGTTGAGAGCGCCATCCTTAACCTGTTGGCGGCGGTGGAAGACATGCCGCTGAGCAAGCTTCTGAATCCGGACGCCCGCGACACGGTGACCATTAGCGGACTCATCACCAGCCAAGGCGACGAAGCGGTCCAGCGCGCCGGCTTTCTCCGGGACAGAGGCTTCCGCGCCGTGAAGCTCAAGGTGGGCGGCGATCCGAAGCAGGCCGCCGCCGTGGCCCGCGCCGTCCGTGAAACAGTGGGGGCCGATGTTACCCTCCGGCTGGATGCGAACTGCGCCTGGTCCTTCGCGGACGCCCTGCTTTTCACGCACGCCATCGAGGATCTCGCCATCGACTACCTGGAAGAGCCCTTGAGCAAGCCCATGGACACGCTGCAACTCATCCGGAAGACAGACGTGCCCTTGGCGCTGGACGAAACCTTGCTCAAGCTCTATCCCGATGTGCTTCCCAGTTGGAAGGGCGTCAAGGCCATTGTCCTGAAGCCCACCGTCCTTGGGGGCATTGAGCGCGCCATGCACTTCGCCCGGGAAGCCCGGGAGATTGGCGTCACGCCCGTCGTGAGCGCCGCCTTCGAATCTGGCGTGGGAATCGGGACACTGGCCCATCTGGCCGCGGCGCTAAACGGCGACGAGGACGTGCCCGCCGGACTGGACACCTATGGCTGGCTGGACCACGATGTCCTCCGTGAACCATTGCCGGCCCACGCGCCCACATGGGATCTCGCCGACGTGGATCGGGCGCTTCAAAGCTTCGATGTCCAGGAAACCGTCGACACGCGGGGATGACGCTCTCTGGCCGTGTCCCCTGGCCGTGGGAGCGGTTGTCCATGGCGATTGGCCCTTTCTGACAGATTGCGACGGCGCCGTCACCTGGGCCCAGGCGAGTCAACGGGTCCATGCGATAGCCGCGCGTCTGCGGGAAGCGGGGCTCGGGCCAGGGGCGCGTCTGGCCGTCGTGTCCCGGCCGGACGCCACGGCCTTTCTCCTCGCCATCGCCTGTTTCCGGGCCGGTATCACGGCTTGTCTCCTCAATCCCCGTCATCCCCCCGTGGTTTTGGGGGAGCAGATCAGGGCGGCCCGTTGCGCCGCCGTCACGGGGAGCGCCCTTCCGGCTGGCGCGCCCGTTCCCGGGGGTTGCCCAGCCGCGCCTTGGGAAGGATGGGCAACCCCCGGGGGAGCGGCGGACGCCCCGCCAGCATTCCACGGGCCGAGCCAGTGGGCCACCATCATGTACACCTCCGGAAGCAGCGGCGCGCCCAAGGCGGCCGTGCTCACCTGGGGGAACCACTGGGAAAACGCGCGCGCGGCGAACCGGATGATTCCGGTCGTTCCTGGGGACCGGTGGCTGGCGTCCCTGCCGCTGTGCCACGTCGCGGGGACGGGCGTCCTGTTTCGCTGCCTAGCCGGCGGGGGCGCCATCGCGCCGCCAGCGCTGGGCGCGGATCTGGCGGATGTGCTGAAAGACCCCGCCATCACTCATGTCTCCCTCGTGCCGGCCCAGCTCTGGCGGCTCCTGCAAGCGCCTGGGTTGGAGGGGCGCTTGCGCCGGCTCAAGGCCATCCTTCTCGGGGGCGGCCCCATTCCGCCTGCGTTGCTTGACGCCGCCGCCCGGAGCGGGCTGCCCGTTCACATCACCTACGGGATGACGGAGGCCGCGTCCCAGATCGCCACGTCGGGGCCCATCGGGCCGGAAGATCTGCCGGAGCCCGGGGCGGCGCCGTTGCTCCAAGACTGCACGCGGATCGGCGGCGGCGGCGAGATTCAGATTTGCGGCCCCACGTTGTTCGCGGGATATCTCGACGGCGGCGGGAATGATTGCCGCCGTCCGGAGACCTGCGACGGCTGGTTCCCCACGGGCGACTTGGGCCTGTTCGATGATCGGGGCCGCCTACACGTCACGGGCCGCAAGGACAACATGTTTATCTCGGGAGGCGAGAACATTCAGCCCGAAGCCATCGAAGCGGAACTCTGCCGCGCGCCCGGCGTCGCCGCCGCCATCGTCGTGCCCGTGACGGATCCGGAGTTCGGCGCGCGTCCGGAGGCGTTCGTGCGGTTCGAGGGCGAGACCGCGCCGAACCTTCGCGTGTTTCTGGAGCGCCGCCTGCCCCGGTACATGATTCCACGGGCGTTTCACCCCTGGCCGTCCCATTTGGACGGCGGCAGAATGAAGCCGGATCGGCGCGCCTTCCAGCGGCTCGCTTGCGATCGGCGGGGCCCCAACGAACCCGGGACGGCGCGGTAAAAGAAGAAGCCCCCGGCGGGGAGGAGAACCTCCCGCCAGGGGCGGATGGGTGAGGGGTTGTGGCGCGGGTAACGCTAGGAGCGGCCGCGCCGCCGGACGTACACGCCGCCGGCCAAGGCCGCGCCGCCGGCCAGCAGGGCAAGGCCCAGGACGCCAACGGCGGGCACGTTCTCCCAAACGTTCACGGCGACGATGGGACTGCTGAAGGCGCGTTGCTCGTCTTCGGCCTCCACGTGATAGGCGCCTTCGTCGGCCTGTTGCGCGTCGGCGATGGTGTAGCTGGAATCCGTCGCCCCGCTGATTTCTTGTCCGTTCACGTACCACTGGTAGGTGATGGCGCCGGTCGGGTTAGACAGCGACGCCACGAGATCCACCGCGGAGCCGCTGGACGTGATGACGCTGCCGGGCGTAATCCGGAGCCGGTGCACGGCGGGCGCGCCCTGGACCCACTCGAACTGGCCGCCCGCGCCGCCCG
>SLHB01000330.1 GCA_007136375.1 Candidatus Hydrogenedentota bacterium | reverse complement strand
TCCATGGCGCCGGCGTCAGCGCCGTGTTAGTGGATGTACTGGAAGGCCGGGCCCGCGAGCAACGCCCAAAGCGCGTCGCCAACAGGCTCCGTGGCGGGATTGCTCACCGCCCGGATGACCCCGGCCGGACCCCAGTGGACCACGCCGCCATGTTGGTCAAAGGCCCAGCCGTTAACGGGCGTCCCCGCCTCGCTCAAACCGGCCTCGTGGGCCAAGGCCTCCAGCCGGACCCATTCGCCGGCAGGCGGCAAGGCGCCCATGGGGTTTCGCGCGCCGTGATCAATAGCGTCCTCGCCCCAGTACGCCCGTTGGTCCCAGGTTTCCACATGCCATTGCATCATCAATGTGGCCGGCGGATCCTCGGGGTCGATATACACCCAGGCGAACAGCGTGTCACCTGGATCGACGCGCAGGGGATCGTCCGCCTCGCGGAAGTAATGCTGGACCGATTCGCCGGCGCCAGCCGTCTGCAGACGAATCCCGCCCTCGTCCGCGAAAGGCGCGTCTTCATCGGCGTCGCGCCATTCCCAGAAGGCCATGTCCGTCGCTTCCCGTTGGCTTCCCGCCGGAACGTCGTGGGCAAGCCACAGCTCGGGTTCCGGCGCTTGGGGCTCCGCCTCCGCGTCCATGTTGAGCCCGGCGAGGCTCTCGCTCAGGAACGCGGCGCCCGCCTCGCGTTGATCCGGCCCGGGCGCCTGGCTCATCACGGCCCAGTACAAATCCTCGAACACATCTTCGGGTTCCCGGCCGTCCATGAGGTCCTGGCCGAGGGCCTCGATGAACCGTCCCGAGTACACGCGGCTGTGGAAGTGGGGGCCGTTCATGAGCTCCAGCGCTTGCACCACGGCCACATCGTCGGGCCGGGAGGTGGCGATCTCGTTGCGCGTGCTGGGCCGACCCAGGGACCGCGTGAGGGGCGTCGAGTTTTCGTCGGCGTAGGTCCGGTTGTGGCGGGGCAGTTCTTGATTCGCCGCGAGATGAACGCTGTCGAGGATCTGCTCGGCCGTCAGGCGGCGGAGGCGCGGCGACCGGAAGTAGCGGGGCGCGTCGGGGTCGGAGATGTCGTAGGCGTCTTCCAATTCCGGGTCATAGCGGAGCTGATAGGTCCGGCTGTTCAGGATGAGGCGGATCGTATGCTTAAGATCGTAGCCGTTGCGCATGAAGTCCTGCGCCAGCCAATCGAGAAGCTCCGGATGGCTCCCTTCCTTGTCCTCCCGGAAGTCGTCCGCCGGTTCATAGAGCCCGTATCCCAGGAAACGCTTCCAAAGGCGGTTCACGATGTTGCGGGCGAAGCGGGGATTGGTGGGATCGGTGATGAGTTGCGCGGCCCGGCGGATGCGTTCTTCCACGGTCTCCGGCACGTCCGCCGGCATGCCGGGCAACTCTTCCATGAAGCCGGTGGGGACCATGTACCCAGTCTTTTCCTCGCAGCGGATGAGTTCCAGGTCGTTCTCGGCGAAAAAGCCCGCAAAGCTGAGGAAGCGGGTCTGGGGCCACTCCGGATTGTCAAAGTGATTGTGACAAGCCGCACACTTCAGCGAGGTCCCCAGGAACACTTGGGCCGTGTCCGCCGCGCTCTTCATAATGAGGGTGTGGTCTTCCCGCTGGACGAAGCCGCCGGGATGGTCCGGCATGGCGGGATCGAGCAATTCCGCCACCATCAGATCATAGGGCTTGTTCGCGGCGAAAGAATCGATGATCCAATCGCGGAAGTTGCCGCGCGTGCGCACGCCGCCCTGATGGTTGCCGTTGCTCGCCAGCGCGTCCTCCCAGAAGGGCGCCCAGTGGATGGCGTAGGCCTCCGTATCCGCGAGCAACTCCTCGATAAGCCGCTCCCGGTTGTCCGGGGCGCCGTCCTCCATGAATGCGCGGGCCTCCTCGGCGGAGGGGATTACGCCCGCGAGATCCAGATACACACGGCGCAGGAACGTGGCGTCATCGGCGACTTCCGGCTCCCGAGGGTGATCCAGCTCTTCCCAGGCCGCGCCAATGAACTGGTCCACGGCGTTCGCGGCGGGATATTCCGTTTCTGGAGGCTCCGGCGGATCTGGCAACAAGGCCAGACGCAACTCCCGGCGCAGGATGTGCCGCCGGACGGGATCCGCGCTGAACATGAGTTCTTCCAGGGATTCGCGGGGGGCGCCGGCATAGGGCGTCGCGACGATGGCCTCGCTCGGCTCCTCGTGTTCCGCCGCGCCTTCTTCCGGCTCCACATCGTCCTCGTCTTCGGGCGCGCCCGCCGCGATCCACATGCGGATGGCGTGCAGATCGTCCTCGCTCAGAGGCGGCTCGTTCCGGGGCATCTGAGGCCGCAGAATGCCCCGGATATACTGTACGAGGGGGCTCTCATCGGGCTCTCCGGGAATCACCGCCGGCCCCGCCTTCGCGCCCTCCTCGAATATGTTCGCGTACGTGGTCAGGTCAAGCTCGCTCGCGGGATTGCCTCCGCTGTGGCAACCCACACAGTAGTTCGCCATGATCGGCTCGATATCCTGGACATAGGTGACGTAACGGGCTTCGTCCATGTCGATGGGTTGGATGCCCGGCTCGTAGCCATCGTCCAGATCGGCGGGATCGTCCTCCACCTCTTCGGCCGGCTCCTCCACCGGATCGTCCGTGGGATCTTCCTCCTCCTCCTCCGCGTCCTCGTCGGCAGGCGGCGCGGGGGGATCAGCGTCGCGGTACATCGCCTCCATGGCGGGCGTCCCCAGACCATGCTCGTACACCAACGTGCCCCCCACATGGCCGGTGTAGGCCACCCAGCCCGCCGTGGCGAGGGACGCGAGCATGGCGAGGCTTATCGCCGTGACACGGAACCAGCGGACGCGCACCGCGCTCAGGACCAGAAACAACGTCGTCAGCGCGGCGGGAAGCCACACCCATTCCCCAAGCCAGCGGTGCTGGTCAACCGCGTCCCAGACCTCGGCGGGCAAATAGTTTGGCAGCTCCGCTTCGGCGCCTTCTCCGGTGCGCACGGCCAGGAACGCGACAATAACCAACAGCGCGTAGCACCCCGCCGTCACCCAACGCAGGGTGTCCCGCTCCGAGTCCATCACCGCCGTCAAATACACGAGGGGCAGGCCCACCACGGCCAAGGCCACGGGGAAATGCACGGCGATGGCGTGGAGCATGGGCGCGCTATCAAGGGGATTCAATCGAGCCGTCCTTTCACTTCGTTCGCGGGTGGATCCTCAACACCGGCGCGCCGGACGCCGCGTCATGCGATAAGCGGCGTAATGGCTTCGCCCCGGCCGTCCTGGGTCACGTACACGGGGCGGCCTTCGGTCACATAATACACATCCGGCGCGATGCCCAAAAGGGTGTAGATCGTGGCGTGCAGGTCGGGGAGCGTCACCGCGCCCTCGACGGCGTGCATGGGGTGCTCGGGCGCCGTCTTGCCGTGGACCGTGCCGGGACGGACGCCGCCGCCGAAGAACAAGACGCTGTTGCAACTGCTGAAGTGGCCGTGGAAGCCGTACATGCTCTCGTCGGCGATGACAAGATCCTCGCCCGTGCTCTGCTCGGCGAATCCGAGGGGCTCGGCGCCGGCGGCGGGCTGATCGGCGATGGTGCGGCCGAACTCGGTCAACACGACAACGAGGGTGCGCTCCAGAAGCCCTCGCTCGTCCAAGTCGCGCACAAGCTGACCGATAGGCCCGTCCACTTGCTTCTTCATGTCGACCATGCGGGGCCAGCCGTAGTCGTGCATGTCGAAGCCGCCGAAGGGCTCGAACTCGTACTCCACCTCCACGAAGCGGGCGCCGGCCTCCACGAGCCTGCGGGCCAACAGACAACCGGGGCCGAAGCGGTGGCCCACATCGTAGGCCTGGAGCACTTCCGGCCGTTCGTCCGAAAAGTCGAAGGCGTCCTTGACGGGCGAGTCCATCATGGCTCGGGCGTCGTCCATCATGGTCATGTAGTCTTGGGCCCGCGGCGCATCCCGCAACGCTACGGGACCGCCTGCCGCTAGGTCGTTTAGGAGCCGTTGCCGCCGCTCCAGCCGTTCCTCGTCCATGCCCGCGATGGCTTCCAGAGTGTCCAGGCCTTCGTGGGGCTCCGGCACCATGAACGGACCGTACTCCACGGGCAGGAAACCCGGTCCCATGAACTCGTTGATGAACAGGAACTCTTCGTTGTTCGTGTTGATGTCCCGGCCGATGTCGATGTAGGCGGGCACATGTTCGTGGCGCCGGCCAAGGGTCCGGGCCACGATCGCCC
>SLHB01000305.1 GCA_007136375.1 Candidatus Hydrogenedentota bacterium | reverse complement strand
GCCAGTGGCGGGTATTACGTGGCCATGGCGTCCGATGAAATTCTCGCCGAGCCGACGACGATCACCGGCAGCATCGGTGTGATTGCGCAAGCGTTCGTGCTTGAAGATTTGATGGAAAACATCGGCGTGGCGCCGGAGGTGAGCGGATTGTCGTGGTACCGGTTGGCCAGGTCCATGGCGCCGCGGGTGGGGTCCGCCTTGGCCAGCGCGGACGGACCCAAGCGGAGCCGGAATCCGCGCTCACCGATCCGCTCGTACGTCTCGTCGCGCACGATTTCTAAGCCGTCCTCAGCGAACAGCTCGAAAATGCGCTCCTCGGGCGTATCAATGGGAAAGCTCACGTAAATGTAGTCCGTGAGGAGCGATTCGCGGCCGGACGAGGATTTGAAGACCGGATTCGCCGCGAGCACGCCCGGCTGCTCGCGAAGCGTGCGCAGGGTCTCCCCGTGATCCGCCTTCACCAAGGGGTGTGCGAATTCGTATACGAAGGTCCGCGCGCCATGGCGGCTGCCCGCGTCCAACGCCTTCGACGGTGTGGCGGGATCCAAGTAAAGGTCCGAAGACGCGCCAGCGGTGTCCGCGAGGGCCTTGGCGGAAGGCGGCGCTGAGAAGGTGACGCCTGCTTTGCCGGGGACCAGCTCCAGCCGTTCCTTGTCGCCTTGCCAGCCGTAATAACCGTGGGCGATGGAAGCATTCACGGCTTGAGGGGATGGGGGAGAACCCACAGGAGAGGGGGCTGTTCGTTGCGCAACGGCGTATCCGGAGCCTGCAGGAGAGACCGCTTGGACGGCCAAGAGCGCGAGGAGCGCGGCGACAAGAACGGGAGAAGAGTAGCGGCGCGCAACAGATTGGTTCACAGCAAATGTCCTCCCCCGCTGAGCGTTCCGGCAGGAAGGTGTTGCTAACCGCCTCACCGGAGCCTGCCTAGCCGTCCGCCGGTCCGTCTACAGGTTCATGCCGCCAGAGCCTGACCCGCGCAACGGAATGGACCCCTTTGCGGAGTCCTTCATACCGCACTGGTTTCGCACGGCCTTTTTCGACAATAGTTGTAAGAGTCTACCATTTTGCATTCCTATTGTCAATAAATATACACAGTACGACCAGTAAGGATTATACGTTATGCGGGTCTTGCCACTGTCAACATTGAGCCCTGTCTCGCGGGCGCCCGGAAGCAGAAGGCGCCGCCCAAGCCAGAAGACTGAGCGGCGCCGGGCGTCCGAGTGTCATGTGGGCAGCGGGATCATCCCGCCGCGGCCAACTCCTCCGCTTCGGAGCGGCGGGGAAAGTCGAGATCCAGTTGATCCGCGTACTGAATCGCCAGTTCCGCGTGAAGCCGTCCTTCCTCTTCCCGGTCAATGGCCGCAAGGAGGTGGCCGAAATCGAGGAGCACGGTGGGATCGCCGGGCCGCAGCTCCAAGGCGAAACCCAGATTCCGCTGCGCCTCGTCGAAGCGCCCGGTCCGCAACTGGGCCAGACCCAGTGTGTGCAACACGTTTGGGTGAGCCTGAAGCTGGGACTGGGCCGTCTCCGCCAAACTCAGCGCCTCATTGGGGTCCTCGCCCGTGTGCAAGATGAAGTACGCCAAGTTGTTGTTCACCACGGGGTGAGAGGGCTCCAACTCGTAGAGCCGGCGGTAGGTTTCCAAGGCCAACTGATCGTTTCCCTGTTCTTCGGCATGTTGCGCCAAGGCGAAAAGGGCGTCGAGGTGGTCCGGCGCCACCGCGATGGCTTGCTCCAGCGCCTCTTCGGCGCCGGCGCTGTCGCCATGCGCTTCCAGCACATCGGCGAGGCCGAGCCACCCCTGGACGGCGTCCGAGTGACTTTCGGCGAGCTCACGAGCGGTCTCGGCGGGATCGTCCGTGGCATCCGGGTGGGCGAGGCTTGCCATGAGGGGCGTCAGCAACGCGCCAGGACTCCCCAGTTCGCCATGGACCCAAGCGAACCGGTCGTAGGCGGACGCGAAGAACCGTGCGTCCATGGCCGCCTGGCCATGAATGTATTCCACGAGGACGGCGCTGTCCGCCTCTTCAAGCAGTTCCGCGATGGCCTGTTGCGCGGGGGCCCGGAGTTCCACTGTGTCTCCGAGAGCCGCACGCAACGGAGCAATCCGATGCGCCTGCCCGGGCAAGGCGTTCGCCGCGTTCTGCAAGGTCTCCAAGGCCTGGTCCGGATCGCCGCCATGTAATTCGGCCGCCGCCTTGAGAAGGTGAACGGCAAGATCTGCTTGGCCCGGCGGGTTGCCGGCCGCGCCGCGCGCCGCATCCCAGTCACCGTTGCGTGCGAAGGCGAACGCCGCCGCCCGGCTTGTTTCCGCCGGGTGCGAGGAATCCCGAACGAGTTCGGTCGCGAGCTCCACCGCGGGTCCCACACTCTCCCGATGCAGCAGAACTTCAACCAGGGCGATCTGAAGCCGCTTCTCATCCGGGTTGTTCTGTATGGCCCGTTTGAGAACATCCTCGGCCAACGCTGCGTCGCCGGTGTTCGTGTAGGCGTGGGCCAGCCCGATGATGGCGTCGGGCTCGCGGGGGAATATGCCGTATACCGACTCCGCGTAGTTGCGCGCTTCTTCGTAGCGTCCCGCGTTCACCAGGCCACGAAGCAGCATCATGCGGTTGTCCAGGCTGCGCGGGTGTATCGACACAAGCCGCTGAAGGGTCCCAATCATAAACTCCGGCATGTCCGCGCGCTGGTACATTCCCGCGAGATTGTAGAGGGCCATGCCGTCCTCAGGCCATTCGTCTAGGCAGAGGGCGAAGGTGTTGAAGGCCCTGGCCCGCATCCCCAGTTGCGAGTACGTATACGCCGCAACGTTCTGCTTGAGGACCCGCCGCCGCGGTGTGGTTTCCTCCCAGGAGTCGAGAAAATTCATCACGTCCTGATACTGTTCCGCCGTCACGAGGGAAATGAACTCTCTGAGGGGCGAGTCTCCGGGCAATTCCTGGGCGAGTTCGGCCGCGAGCTCCAGGTCATCCAAGAACAGGGCGGCGGCGGCCACCGCTTCACGGCCGGTTGTATCGCCCGCGGACGCCACGGCGTTGCGTTGTTCCACCAACGTCCGCACCCGGGCTTGCCGCCAGAGGTCTTCCCAGTCTGCTTCCTCGGCGCTGGGCGCTTCCGCCGTTTCCGTGGGAGTGGGGGACGCAGGCGCGTCGTCACCGCCACGGCGCGCAAAGGTGAGCTGGCGATCCACTTCAGGCTGTTGCGGCAGGGCGCGCTGCGCCGTCTGCAGGTATGGGATGGCGTCGGCGTATTGTTCGCGCTCCACGTAGATGGCGCCCATGATGTAATTAGCCCAGCCGCTGCCGGGCATGTCTTGAACGATGGGCTCGGCCAGCGCCTCTGCGGCGTCCACTTGGCCGTCTTCCAAGAGGCTGCGGGCCAGGGTGAGTTCGAATTGACGCAACAGCTCCTGGGCTTCCGCGTCGCCCGGAGATTCATCGACCACGGCCTGCTGCTGCTCCACGAGATGTTGGTATTCGCTGATGGCTTCTTCGAGATTGTCCTGGGCGTGGTGGACTTCGATGAGGGCCATCCGCGCGGGAAGCGAAGCGCTGTCCAACTCATCGAGGACCCGGCGGAGGGTTTGTTCAGCCGACGCGGGCTGATTCGCCGCAAGCTGGACCGCGCCGAGGGTCACGTGGAGGCGCACGCTGTCCGGGCGGCCTTCGATCAGCTCCTCGAGGCTTGCGACCGCCTCTCCCGGCGCTCCGCTCTCCAGAAGAATAAAGGCCTTCAATATGCCCCCGTCAATGGGGGCCGCATCCGCGAAGCGCTCGGCCCACGCGAGGGCTTCGTCTGGACGCCCAAGTTCAATAAGGTACCGCGCCGCTTCCGCATAGGCCGCCTCGAAATCCGGCTGGGCCTCCGTGGCGCGCTGAAAGCTCTCCAAGGCCTCCTCCGCGCTGTCCCGCGCGCGGTGCGTCCGGCCCGCGCCAAAGTGCGCGCCGGCGTTCTCTGGGTTGGCCTGTATCGCGGCTTCGTATTCCCGCATGGCTTCCGTAAGCTGGCCGAGGCGGAAGTACGTGTCGCCAAGCTCCCGGTGCTGATCACTGCGGCGTCCGCCGCAACCGCTGGCGAGCAGCGCCGTCAAGAGAGCCACGGCCGCAAGCGTAGCGGCGCGCGCCGCTTTTTGTCTCGAAATCCCAAGCATGTTCAAGCGCTCCTAATGAATATCGGTCCCAGATCTAATGTGTTTCGCCATAGAGTTACAGTAAACGG
>SLHB01000147.1 GCA_007136375.1 Candidatus Hydrogenedentota bacterium | reverse complement strand
GCCGAGCCACCGCGCACAGGCCCTTTGAGAGATCCCCCGAAAATCGGCCGATACGGGTTCGCAACTTCCGCGCCGCTCTGCTACCCTGCATGCGCCAAGCTCCTTGTGGTGGTTGGGGTTGGGGTTGCGGCTTCAACACCCATATTCTCGCCACCCAGGGAGCTTGGCTCAACTACACAGAAACATCCCCCAAAATCTGGCCCGCCCACTTGTATGCCGCCGTACATCCAGGAATGACAAGAACTTAGCCTAGACGGTCCGCATTTTTTGGGGGAAGTCCTGCCACAACGCCAGGAATCTACGCCAACCTCCCGAAGCGGTCGAAGAAGTCCGGAAACGTTTTCGACACGCAGCCGGGATCGTTGATGGCTACCCCAGGAACCCGCAACCCGGCCAAGGCGAAGCTCATCGCCATGCGATGGTCGTTGTAGGTATCGATGGCCGCGCCCTGAAGCGGGCCCGGCGTGATCGTCAGCCCGTCCTCCCGCTCTTCCACATGCGCCCCGAGCTTTTGAAGCTCGGCGGCCGTTGCGGATATGCGGTCGCACTCCTTGATGCGCAGATTGGCGACGTTGCGGATGGTGGTCGAGCCTTCCGCGAACAGGGCGGTCACGGCCAGCGTCTGCGCCATGTCCGGCATGGCGTTCAGGTCGATATCGAGCCCCCGGAGCGCTCCGTTGCCTGTCACTTCGATCCAGTCCGTGCCTTCGGTCACCGTGCAACCCATTTCTTCGAGGACTTTCGGAAATTGGGCGTCACCCTGAATTGAACTGCCGGCGAGATTCAAGACGCGGACCCGGCCGCCAGCCACCGCCGCGGCTGCGAAGAAGTATGACGCGCCCGAGGCGTCCGCTTCGATGGCGTACGTCCCCGGTTCGTACACCTGATCGGCGGTCACATGAAATGTCCGGTAGGCGTCGTGAGAGGCGGATACGCCACGTTCGGACATCATGGCTAGGGTGAGGTCGATGTAGGGCTTGGACACGAGCTCGCCGTCTATCTCGATAGTCACGTCTTCCGTGGCCCGGGGCGCGGCGATGAGCAAGCCCGTGAGATACTGGCTGCTGGCGCCGCCCCGCACCCGCGTCTTCCCGCCGAACCGGCCCGTGGACGTGACGCGCACTGGGGGACAGCCCGTGTCCGAGTCCGCGCGCACGCCCCAGTCGCGCAAAGCCTCGAGCAAGTCGCCAATGGGCCGTTCCCGCATGCGCGCATCGCCGTCCAGGACGGCGGACCCATTCATCGTGGCGCACGCCGCGGTGAGAAAGCGCATCGCCGTGCCGGAATTCCCGAGAACGAGGGGCTCTTTGGGCGGTGCGAAGGGTTGCCCGTCCACGGCGATCATGCCGCCGTCAATCTCCGTGGGCGCGCCTAGGGCGTTCAGGCCGCTCACGAGGCGGTCCGTGTCGTCGCAGCCGGCGGGCGCCATAAGCACCGTGGCGCCGGGCGCCAAGGCGGCCATGACCAAGGCGCGGGCCGTGCAACTCTTCGAGCCCGGAACGGTGACGTCCGCGTTGAGATTCCGCCGGGGTGTGATCGTAATGCTGTCCGTCATCGAAGGGTGGTTCTCCTTGCGCCGTGGGGTTGGAGGCAGGGCCACGGGCCCATCCATGGGTCTACGAATGGCGCCTCGCCTCGACGGCGTCTCCGGGGGATAGTCCGTAGGCCTTGGCGGCGTCGCCGCAATGGACGGCGATCTCGAGGTAGCCCGCGCTGCTGATGAGGATGAGTCCCGCGCCCTGGGGCGCGTCGCCGTAGGTCCGCTGAAGAGGGCTCAACTCCGCCGGACCCGCCCTAACGGTGACCTGGCCGTCCGGCGGCAGAAGCGTCTGGGGAATGTTCGTCAGGACGTTGCCGAACCGATCCACGTGGAGGACAGCCCCAGTAACGCCCGTATCCGTCTGCCGGGGCGCCGGAACATCAAGAGAAGCGAGATTGTCCACAACGGGGCCGATGGATGCAAACGGGTTGCCGGCCGCCAGCCATCCGGCCGTGAGCACGAAGATGTCCCGCCCGTGAAAGGTGGGGCTGATTCGCGCCGCCATGCAGTCCGGGTTTTCGATGAGCCGCGTTTCTTCCAATCCCAGTTTATCAAGAACTAGGGTGAACAGACCGTTGTCCGGGCCGATGAGACAGTGGCCGCCCGCTGTCACCGCGATGGCGCGCCGGTCCGTGCCTACGCCGGGGTCCACCACGGCGACGTGGATGCTTCCTGGAGGAAACCAAGGGACGGCCCCCGCGAGAAACAGGGCGCCTTCGAGCACGCCCTGCGCGCCGATGTCATGGGTAAGGTCCAGGATCGAGGCAGGCCGCGCCGCCCCGGCCATGCGGCTTAGGACAACGCCCTTCATGGCGGCTACATAGGGGTCGCGTTCCCCGAAATCGGTAGTGAGCGTGATGAGTGGGAGCGCCATGACTAGGACGTAGCGGAGAGCACGCAGTTTCGGCCCGCGGCCTTGGCGGCGTAGAGCGCCTTGTCCGCCGCGCCCGTGATCTCGTCCATGGTGTAGCCATGGTCAGGCCACTGGGCGAGGCCGATGCTGATGGTGACGTGAAACCGCGCGCCGCCATGTTCGAACTCGTGGCGCTCCACCGCCGCCCGCACGTTCTCGGCGACGGGCCGGGCCTCCTCCACGGATGCGCCGGGGAACAGAATGAGCGTCTCGTCGCCGCCGAAGAGACCGGCCCGGTCCTGTGTACGCAGGTTTTCGCGGATGAGCCCGCCCATCTGAGACACGACCTGGAGGCCCGCCGAATGCCCAAAACGATCATTGACCCGCTTAAGTCCGTCGAGATCGGTCATGGCCACGCTGAAGCAGGGGTCGGGAGGCGATTTGGTGATATGAGAATGCAGAACGCGCCGGAAGGCTTCGTGGGTGAGGAGGCCCGTCTCCGCGTGGTAGTGGATGCGCCGGTGTACTTCTTGGTAGAAGCGGGCTTCGATGGGATCGTGGACAACGAACTTGAAGAGGACGTCCCCCAACTGAATCTTGTCCCCCGTCCGGAGCGCTGTCCGCTTCACCGATTCCCCGTTGACATAGGTGCCGCTTCCGGAGGCCAGATCCTCGATTTCGAACCACACGGCCGCCGCCGAGCACTTCCGCTTGATCCGGGCGTGGCGGCCCGCCATGCTCGGCGCCATGAGCGACACGTTCGCCAGTGGAGAGCGGCCGAGGACCTGTTCATTGCCGCGCAGCTCTATTTCTTGGCCGATTTCCCACCCCGCCAGCACGATGAGGCTCGCATGGCGCGCCCCCGTCTCGTCGGCGGCGCTAGCCGAAAGAGCGTCCGGTGGTTCTATTTGCTCGGCCCCGCCTTCCGCGCGGGCCTTCTGTTGTCGGGCCATGAGCCGGGACTATCCTTCCTCCACCTCATGGTACCAATAGAATCTTGGCTTTTGCAATGCGGATTGAGGCTATTCCCGTGAAAAACCCAGAAATTCCGGCCATTTTTCTGTAAAAACGTCCACGAAGCGAGGCGCCGTCCCCCGCTCAGGGCGGCAAGACCCCGATCGCTCCGCGCCCGACCAGACCGCGCCCCGGGCCCGCGTGACCGTGTCACTCCTCGGACAGGTGCTGACACTGCCCCGTGTGGTACACCTCGCACACCGGAGGAAGCGCGCCGTCCAGACGGGCGCTGGCTTCCAAGAAGTGCTGGGTAAGTCGGACGACCAGCTCTACCCGGCTCACCACTTCAAGCTTGCGGTAGAGCCGCTCCACATAGGTATGGATGGTATGAGGCGAAAGGCCCAGGGCTTCGGCCACCGCCGTTTCTTTCCTATCTTCGACAATGGCCTGAGCGATCTGTACCTCGCGTCCCGAGAGATGATGCTTCTCCGCCAAGTACCGCCATCCGTCTTCGCCGAATAACGCTGTGGCGGGCGTCTTGGGGCAGGGGCGCTCCGCGGCGGCGTTGGATTTCGGACAGGGTGTGGCGGGAAGGGCGTTGGCTTCGGTGGCGGCCGTCGTTTCGGGACCCGTCTCGTTGCATTCCATGACTTGTTCCCCCAGAAGTGGGCTTGCGTTAACATCCCCCGGACCGCGCGGCGCGAGACGGCGTGGTCCCTTGTCCCATCCATTCTACGGCCCTCGCGCCGGCGGAACAAGTTGCGGGATTTCACCGGCGGGTCGCTGTCGCCGGGCGCGGCGGCGAGCTCCTCAATCGCCGGAGGAGCTAGCCTGGCCACTCTCTACGATCTCGTGTTTGTGGGTGGGAGGCGGTAG
>SLHB01000357.1 GCA_007136375.1 Candidatus Hydrogenedentota bacterium | reverse complement strand
CGGACGGTGAATTCGGACTACTCTTCGGGCACGGTCAGCGACAGCACCATCGCCCGTTGGCCCGCGCGCAAGACGCGAAGCAGCACCGAGCTGCCCGGTTGGGCGTGTTCCTCGACCAGAGACTGGTACTCGGAAGCGCTCGTCACGGGTTGCCGCGCGATTTCGAGGAGGATGTCGCCCCGCATCACGCCGGCTTCTTCGCCGGGGCTGTTCGCGGCCACATTGGCCACGAGCACGCCGCCTTCGATGTCGAACTCGGCCTGCAACTGCTCCAGCATCTCCGAAGGCAGATCCTCGATGTGCAGACCGATCTCATCTTCCGGGGTCACCGTGGGCTCCGCCGCGCCAGGCGCGTCGTACTCGGCAAGGGTGACCTCGATCTCGACAAGCTCCTCGTCACGCCAGACCTCCAGGGTCACGGTGCTGCCGGGGCTGATGTCCGAGATCATGTAGACCACGTCCGTGGCGTTTTGGACCGTTTGGCCGTCCACGCTTCGGATGACGTCGTAGGTTTGGAGCCCGGCTTCTTCGGCGGGAGTGCCCTCGCGAACGTTCTCCACGAAGGCCCCGTTGTTGTCGGGCATGCCAAGGCCTTGCGCCAACGGTTGGGCGTCGGTGATTTCAACACCCAGGTACCCGCGGGTCACCCTGCCGTCGGCGATGAGTTCGGGCACGACGCGTTTCGCCAGATTGATGGGAATGGCGAAACCCAGGGAGTCGGCGCCGAAAACGATGGCGGTGTTGATGCCGATCACTTCACCGTTGATGTTCACCAGGGGCCCGCCGCTGTTGCCCAGATTGATTGCGGCGTCGGTCTGGATGAAGTTTTGGAAGCGCAAGTCCGGGTCGGGCAAGGCCAGTTGCTGCCGGCCCAAGGCACTGATATGGCCAAAGGAAAGGCTGCCTTCCAGCCCTTGGGGACTTCCGATCGCCACGGCGAATTGACCGACCTTCAGGCCTTCGGAATCGCCCAATTCGGCCGTGGGCAAGTCCCGGTTCGCGTCAATGCGGATAACGGCGATGTCCGTGTCGGGATCGCCGCCGACAACTTGGGCGGAGTATTCCTCGCCGTCGTATAGCCGGACGGTGATGCCCTCCGCATTGGCGATGACGTGGTTGTTCGTGATGATGTGACCATCTTCATCGATGATGAAGCCGGACCCGGTCGCGGGCACGCGCCGGGGCTGGGGCTGGGGCATCATGTCCCGGTCCCGCTCGGGGATTCCGAAAAAGCGGAAGAAGTCATCGAACATATCCATGTCGGGCATGCCCCGGCCGCCAGGCCCCTCGACAGTGCGGTCGGCCTCAATGTTAACAACAGCGGGCCGCACCTCCTCGCCGAGGCGGATGAAGGCGTTCTCGATCTCCTCAAGGATGGAGTTCGAGTCTTGGGCCGCGGCGACTCCCGCTAAGCTTGTTATCAGCAGGGCTGTGGCCAGCGTACGTAGCGTGGTTCTCATGAAACTGCTCCTTTCGTCTCCATTGTAGAACGCGGATGTATGGCGGCATGTATGGTTTCGCGGACCCGCTGCTGCAAGTCCGGGTCCGAGATTTTCTCCCCACGCAAGGTAACGTAGAACGAGTCGCGGACGCGCCGCGCGTCGGTGACGATCCGCGCGGCCGCGATATTCAACCCCAAGGAAGTCATGGCGTCGGCGACGTCATACAACAATCCGGTCCGATCGCCGGTTTCGAGGTCGATGACCGTATGAGTCCGCGACGAGAAGTCGTCGAACTCGATGTGGGTGCGCACCGGAACGCGCGGTTGCAGCAGCGCGAAGATGCGCCGCCTGGCCTGCTCCACGAAGGGGGCCACGTCCTCTCCGTCCACAAGAACGGCGGTAAGCACGCGGTTGAGCCCTTCCAGCTCCGATTCGGTAAGGGGACGGGCGCCGCCCGCCTCGGCCACGGTAAAGCAATCGATGACGTAGCCGTCGGGACGGGTGAAAAGCATCGCGCCGTTCACGTCGATCAACTGCGAGGCGAAACTGCCGGCCAACTTCGCGAAGAGACCGCGCTGGTCCCGGGTGCAGATGGCGATTTCGCAGTGGGGTCCGTCTTGCCGGGACGCGGCATGGAAGGCGAGCCCCTCCTCCCTCGCTTTCCCGGCGAGCTTCACGTGCTCGGCGATACGCGAGGCCGGGAACGCCACGAAATAACGTTCGCCGAGACCTTCCATGTGCTCCTTTGCGGCGCCGTGGAGTTCCGGAGGAAGTTGGGCGCACACCTCGCCCGGTTTCTCCGAATCCCAATCAACGGCTTCGGCCGACTCCGTGCGGCCCAGCAACCGTTTTTCGGCCTTGAGGTAAAGCTTCATCAGGAGCGCGCCCTTCCAATCGTTCCAGACTCCCGGCCCCACCGCGGACATATCCGCATAGGACAGGAGGAACAACGCCCGCAACCGGTCTTCGGTTTTCATCGCCTCCGCGAAGGTCGCGGCGATTTCTTCATCGTCGACGTCCCGGTACTGGCTCATGAAGGACATCAGCATGTGGTGCTCCACGAGGAATAGGATGCGTTCTTCGTCCTCGTCGGAGAGGCCCATGCGCTGGCAGATCTGGCGCGCCAGCGCCACGCTTCCTTCAACGTGGGGCCCCGTCTGGGCTTTACCGAGGTCATGGAACAGGATCGCGAGCACGAGGACATACGGGTCCGACATGTGCTCCAAAGCCGTCCGCAAGCACCTTGACACGGGATCGTCGCGCTCGGGCAACGCGGCCAACGCCTCCAAGGCGCGGAGGGTGTGTTCGTCGACGGGATACGAGTGAAAGTCTTTGTACCGGATGATTCCCTGGACGCCGCTGTATTCCGGCATGTAGCGGCTCAGCAGTCCGACGCTCGCCATCTGCCGCAACACGCGGCCCGCTTCATAAGGTTTGCCGCAAATGGCGAGGAAGAAGCCGCGCACCAGCGAACTAGAGCGGAAGGCGGCGTTCACCAGATGCAGATTCTGTATTACGCGGCGCTCGGCGTCATGGCTCAAGTCGACGCCCTTGCTGGCGCACCTCCAGAACACCTCCATAAGGCGCGCTGGGTTTTGCGAGAACCAGTGCTGGTCGTTGACGGCCACGTGTAGCTCGCCATTGTGAATCACCGGATCGCCGGTGTGTGTTCCATCGCCGCTGACTTTCGGCACGGGCGCTTGATAGTCCCATGTCCGCGCCGCCAGACGCAAGAAATTCCGGACGTGCCGGGCCGCGGCGTAGTAGTCCTCCATGAACCGGTTCGTGTTCTGTTGACCGGCCCGGGCGTAGGCGAAGGCCTCGGCCACGTGCTGCTGGTTCTCGAAGCTCAGGTTGTCATTCGCCTTGCCCGCGTGGAAATGAAGCTCGTTGCGAATGCGGTACAGGAAGTCAACGGCCTCCAGGGTGTTCAGGTACTCGTCGTTCGTCATCCCGCCCATGGAGGCCACATCCTCAACAGTACTCGCCCCATAAGCCGTCATGAAGAGCCACAAAGCGCTGTGAAAATCCCGTAGACCCCCGGCGTTTTCCTTAATATTCGGATCGGGCCGGTGCAAATCCGCGTACTCCGGCGCAAGACCGTCAAACCGTTCATGAACCACTTCGCGCATGTACTTTCTGGACAGGCCGCCCGCAAGGAGATCCCGCACGGTGAGCTTGGCGCGGGCAAAGAGGGTCGTGTCGCCAGCCAGCAGCCGCGCCTGCCAGAAACTGGTGAAGGCCTTCTTGTCCTCGTGGACGAGTTCGCGGGCTTCCTCCAGGCTTCGAATGGCGTAACCGACATTGTAGCCCAGGTCCCACAGGAAGGGGATGAGATAGCTGTTCAATCCCTTGACCGCTTCGTCCAGTTCGCCGTCGTAGAGCAGGCACACGTCTAGATCGCTGTGAGGGCTCATGGCCATGCGCCCATATCCGCCCAGGGCGCACAGGCTCACGCGGCTCGTCAGGTAGCGCTCTTGATTGACGGCGGCCACGCCAAAACGGAAGACGCCTTGAAGCAGCCCGTCGGCGGTCTCGGCCAGTTGACGGACCGTGTCGGTTCCCGAAAGCCCCGCTCCGTGCCGCTCGCGGATGGCGTCCCGGCGTTCTTGGGCGTGGGCCCGCGCCGCCTCCAGACAGGTCTTCCTGGGGACATCGAGGAACGCCCGCCGGTTGGTCGCGGCCAACGCGGTGAGATCGTCGAAAGTCATGCTCACAAGGCCACTCCTTCGCCTGCCGCGGCGGGTCCAGGCCGGTAGGGCGGTCCGATAAACACCAATCGATCCGCCTGTGTCCAGCCACGCT
>SLHB01000439.1 GCA_007136375.1 Candidatus Hydrogenedentota bacterium | reverse complement strand
GCAAGACACGCCCACGCGCGCCGAGGTTACCGTGACCGCCGACGGCCTCGACGAACCCCGGACGGTGCACCTCATTCAAGCGGGCGGCCGCTGGGAGATTACCGACGTCGACTGCCCAGGGGCCATGCTGGACCATGCCCTGGAAGGCCTGGAAGAGCCCACGATTCAAAGCGACGAGGACGTGGACGATCTGTTGGGCATCGAGATCCCCGAAGACCCGGCGGACCTGGATCTGGACGACTTGCCGGGGGATCTGGATTTGGACGGTCTCTTCGAGGAAGACAACGATAACGACGATGCGTACTGATCCCCGCCGCCCTCAAACGCCGGAGGCCCGGCCGCCAAACTCCTTGTGCTCCAGTTGCTTTGCGGTGAAATAGACGCACAGCGCCGTGAAGCCGAGGAGCACGGCGATGGCCTGCCATGGGGCGACGTCGACGGTCGCCAACGTAACGCCGCCGAGGGCCGTGTCGACGCTTTGCGCGCTCCGCAGCATTGATTCCTCCGGACACAGCACGCGGATGTACTTGGTCAAGGTCGCCAAGTTGATGGCGCCCGGCAGGCTCAAGGCGAGGGTTTCCCATCCGTATACGATGAGGGCGCCCAGGACGACGGGCCGCCGCGTGACCACGCCGATGAAGAGCAACAACCCCCCATAAGCCAACACGGCCAGCACGGCGGCGAAGAGATAGTGCATGGCCAGTCCTAGCGTGTCCGGACCGAAGCCGAAGCCTGGCAATGTCAGGCATAGCGCGTAGACCGCCGTAACGGCCACTATGAGCAAGGGTCCCGCCACGGCGGCGTAGGCGAGATAGCGCCCGAAAACCCAAGCCAGGCGCGGGGTGGGCCGGGTCAGGATGTAGGCGAGAGTATGCCCTTCGACGTGTTCGCTCACGAGCATGGCCGCCAGCAGGAGGCCCAAGAGCGGCGGCAGCACGTTGATGTGGAAGCCGTCCATGGCGCCGATGAAGACGATCTCGCCCGCGGGCAACCGTCCGCCGGGCCGGACCACGTAGTAGATTAGGGGCGAGAGCAGGGGAAAGAAGGCCAACGCCGCCGCCAGATACATGCGCCGGTGCTGCAGCATGAGGGCCAGCGCATGCCCCATGGAGCCCCACACACACGCAAGGCGCGCAGGCGCGGGCGCCTCCGCCGCGGACGGACCATTCGCCGCCGGCGCCTCCCTCGGTTCCGCCATGAATCCACGCTCCCGCCAATCCTGGACTCGCCAGCCACTAGAACGAGCCCCGTGTTTACCCATTGAGCCGAGCCGCCATCCACGGCGGCCCAAATACGGGGGTTAGACCGTGCGGGCCGTCCCCCAGGTTTCCCTTACGCCCGGGAAGAAGATATCACAGGCGGCCCGCGGGACGTGAGGCGCGCCGCGGGCGAGGCCAGCGCGCACTCCCGGCTTCTCCCGCGCGGTCCGGCTTGGGCGCCGCGCCCAACGTAGGGTAGACTCTTTCACTAACATTACTTTCACCGTTTGGATCCACCACTCTTTCAAGACCAGCCAGCGTAAGGAAGGAGGCCCGCCATGCACCGCCTCGTCCCAGCCGTGTCCACGATCACCCGCTACGCGTCCTGCGCCGCCATCCTCCTGGGCGTAGGCATGTCGGCCCAGGGCGAAACAACGCTTCCCCCCTTACGATGGGGCGAGCCCGGCGTTCGCGAGTGCATGCTGGAGACGGCGGATCGCTGGCGCGCCTACGACAACACGCCCCTGCCCGCGGAGGAGATTTCCACCCATGGCCCGCCCGTGCCCGCTTTTCCCGGTGCGGAAGGCTTCGGCGCCTACGCCTTTGGCGGCCGGGGCGGCGAGGTGCTCCGCGTGACCAACCTCAACGACAGCGGGCCGGGCTCCCTGCGCGCGGCGGCCGAAGCGGAGGGGCCCCGCATCATCGTCTTCGACGTCTCCGGGACCATCGAACTGGAGTCGCGCATCACCGTCTACAACCCATACATGACCATCGCGGGCCAGACCGCGCCGGGGGACGGCGTCACCGTGGCGGGGTGGAAGTTCGATGTGCGCACCTACGACGTGATCATCCGGCACATGCGCTTCCGCCGGGGCGACACGAACGAGCCGGACGAGTGGACTTTCCGGATTCGAGGCGGCAACCACGTTATCGTGGATCACGTGACGGTCACGTGGGGCGTCGACGGCAACGTGGGCGTCACCCACATGGACAACGCGACCGTGCAGAACAGCGTGCTCGCGAAGCCGTTGTGGGATTCGTTCCACCCCAAGGGCGTGCGAGGCTACGGCGCCCTTGTCCGGGGCAGGCACGGCGCCCGCTACAGCTTTCTTCGCAACCTGTGGGCGAACCACCGCGCGCGCGTGCCCCGGCCTGGCAACTATCTGAGCCATAGCGACGATCCCCATGGATTGCTTGTGGATTTCCGCAACAACGTCATTTACCAAGGCGTGGGCGCGAATTACGACACGGACTCGATCACGAAATACAACTTTGTGAACAACTACAGCCTGACCGATTGGCGCTTGATTGAACACAGCCCCTACACCCAGGGACACTTCGCCGGCAATTACCAAGAAGGCGTGGAAGTGGACGATCAATGGAGCCTCGTATCTCCGGGCGATGAAGTGAACCGGGCGGATCACGAGCAAGCCGAGGCCTTCGAATACGGCGGGGCCTCCACCCTGTCCGCCCCAGAGGCTTGGGAGGAAGTCATGGCCACGGCGGGCGCGTGGCGGCGCGACGCCCACGATGAGTACGTGATCCAGGAAACGATCAACCACCACCGGCGGGAGATTGACGGCCAGGACGAGGAATACAGCCTGCCGGACTGGTGGACCGTGGGCGCCATCGACTCGCAAACGGAAGTGGGCGGGCCGCCCGAACTGGAGGCGGCGGTCATGCCGGATTGGATCGACAGCAACGGAAACGGCCTCCCCGATTGGTGGGAGCGGGCCCGCGGCCTCGATTCCAGCGATCCCGGCATCGCCAGCGTGGACAGCAACGGAAACGGATACACGAACATCGAGGATTACATCAACGACCTCGACGCCATCCGGGTGACCCATGAGATGGCCGCCTACGCGCCGCGGTAAGGCCAACCCGAGGGTTGCTTAGCGGCCCGGCCGGCGCCGCGCCCAGGCCGCGATGGCTTCGGCGAAGTGGGGCACGTCATGAATCTCCGGCATGACGGCGACCTCGAAGCCGTGCTCTTCGGCGGCCTTGCGGGTGAGGGGGCCGATGACGGCGGCGGAGGCGCATTCGCGGATGCGGGCGAGACGATCCTCGCCGAGGATGTTGCAGAGGTTGCGCACGGTGGAGGAGCTGGCGAAGGTGAGCAAGTGCGGCCGGTACGCCACGAGGGCGTCGGCCCGCTCTCCGCTCACGTCCGGGGCGACGGTGCGGTAGGCGACAAGCTCGGTCACTTCTCCGCCCCGGCGGCGCAACTCCTCGGGCAGGTAGCTCCGGGCGATGTCGGCCCGGGGCAAGAGGAAGCGTTGCCCCGCGACAGTTGGCGCGTGCGCCAGCAAGGCCTCCAACAGGGCCTCGGCCACGTAGGATTCGGGCATGCAGTCGATGCGCAGGCCCCGTTCGCGCACGGCTGCGGCGGTGGCGGCGCCGATGACGCAGAGCCGTACGCCGTGGAGGTCCCGGGCGTCCAGGCCTTGGGCGGCGAGACGGTCGAAGAGCATGGCCACGCCGTTCACGCTGGTGAGAATGATCCAATCATAGTCGCCGATGTAGCCGAAATCCTCCGGCTTTTCCGGCGGTTCGATTTGAATCGTGGGAAATTCGAAGACATCCGCGCCCCGTTCACGCAGCATTTTTGTCAGGCTGCCCGCCTGATTCTGACTGCGCGTAACGACGATGCGTGTGTTGAAGAGCGGGCGGTTCTCGAACCAACTCAGCCGATCCCCCAGGGCCACGGCCTCGCCGATGATGACCACGGCCGGCGCCGTCAGGCCCGCCTCGGCGGCCCGCTCCGCGATGTTCGCCAAGGCGCCGCGCGCCGCCTGCTGGCGGGGCAGCGTCCCCCATTGGATGACGGCGGCGGGGGTCTCCGGGGAGCGGCCCAGGCGTATCAACTCTTGGGCGATGGCCGCCAAGTTCTTCATGGCCATGTAGAAGATCACCGTGCCCTGCCCCGCCGCGGCCTCCAAGTTAATGGCGGCGCCGGGCTGGCTGGGATCGTCGTGGCCGGTTATCAGCGTGACGGAACCGGAAACGCCCCGGTGCGTGATGGGAATGCCCGCGTAGACGGCGGCGCCAAGGCCCGCCGT
>SLHB01000458.1 GCA_007136375.1 Candidatus Hydrogenedentota bacterium | reverse complement strand
GTCAGCTTGGCATCTTGCAGCGGCAGGTGGACCGGACCGGCTCGGCCTTGGAGTTGCTCGCGGAGATCAGCGCGGTTGCTCCCGAGTCGGATCTGAACTTTACGGGCTACACCTTCATGCGCGGTCAAGGGATTAACCTGGAAGGCCGCGCCCGCACGCTGGGCGAGGTTGACCAGTTCGCCGCCCGGCTGCGCGGCCGTGGCGAGGAGACGCCCCACCTGCGGCAAGCGCGGATCACGTCGAACAGGAATGAGCGGGAACGGGGCGAGACGGTCATCGCCTACACCATCGCCATTCCGTTCCCCGAGGCGGACGGTAACGGGCAAGTTGAGGTAGCGGCATTTGATTAAGCTTTGGAACAACCTTTCGGACCGGGAAAAGCGGCTCGCCCTCGCGGTGGGGGTGTTGGTGGGAGCGGCGTTGCTCTATATGGCCGTGACGCCCGCCCTCAACCATTACCAGTGGCTCGACGCCGAGATCGAGCGGCTCGAGAACGACCTGCTCAATTACACCATGCAGATGAGCAGGCGCGACGCCGTGGACCGTGAGTTCGCCCGCATCGCCGAACAACATAGCATTGAGTGGAGCGCCGAGGAGATCCATGATGGCTTGCGCCGGGAGATTGATCGGCTTACCTGGCGCAGTCCGCCGCCTCCCGACGGCATCATGACGGCTTCCGTCGAGCCGCCGGGTTCGGGCGGCCGCATCGTGGGGATCCGCGAGATTCCCGAAGGCCAGCTCAGCGAAAGCGGCGAAGGATACCGCGAATATCAGATCAATTTCCGGACGGGTCAGACGAGTCTGCCGAATATCGTCATGTTCTTGCGCCGGTTGCAGGAGAGTCCCCAAGCCTTGCGAGTGGACTCCCTTCAAGTGACGCGGGCCGCCCCGGAGCGGCCGGAGGTGACCGCGGTCTTCGAAGTGACCCGCACGGTTGTGGACGGCATCCCCGAAGACGTGGAGCGGGCCGCGCAAGTTGCGGCGCGGACCAACATGCTGGACAACCCCAGCTTCGAGGAATGGGACGCGGACGCGTCGGCCTTCGTGGCGTGGAATCACGAGAACTGCGAGGTCGCCCAGTCCGCCAGCTTCGCCACGGCCGGGGAGCACGCCTTGGAGGCGCGGAACGCGGGCTCGGAGGGGTTGGTGTACCAAACGATGGATCTCCGCGCGGGTGAAAGCTATATTCTTACGGCCGATATCGCGGCTCAGGGGCCCGTCCAATTGCGGATTATGGATATGGACTCGGGCCAGCCCTTCCAGGGCAATCACGCCATTGAGGAAAGCGATTTGGCCCACCGCTACGAGATCCGGTTCACCGTGCCGGGCAACAGCGGTCAGCGGGCGATCGCCGCGCCGTACTTCGTGTTGCAGGACGGGGACGCCCGCTTGTACCTGGACAACGTGTCCGTGGAACGGGCCCGGTAAGTTGGCGGAATCATTCGGGAAAGCTCGGCTAGGCTTTCCCGTTCGCGTTATGGGAGGTGTGCATGCTAGGTAAGGAACAGCTTTCGCCGGGACGGACTGTGACCGTGACGGGCGGCGCCATTTTCTTGCTCTTGTGTGGCGTGTTGGTGTGGCAGATTGTCGACAACCCGCTGGAAGAGCAACGGGAATGGCTCAATGCCGAACTGACCGCCGTGCGGAACGCGGAGCGGGGCGGCGATGAGTATCGCGCCGCGGACTTCGCCGGAATGGAAGACGCCATTCGTGGAAAGGACCAATTGTGGCGGCCCGTCGTTCCGGAGCCGGAGCAGGCCCCGCCCACGCCGGACCTGGATGCGATGCTGCGCGGCGTGAGCATTACCCGGGAGAGCATGGGGTCGGGCGATAGCCTGCGGGTGCGTGTGCGCACTTCTGGCAACCGGCGCGGCGAATGGAAGGGCGTGGGCGACCAGGTGAACGACCTGACCATCAAGGAGATTACCGACTCGGCCGTGGTGTTTTCGCTCGTCTCTCACGGCACGGAGTACACGAAGGAATTGAGCCGCGGCTAAGAGGTTCGCGCGGCGGCGGTTGAACGTTGCGGCGGGCCGTCCGGGAAGGATGGCCACGCCCATCAGAGGGGGGAAGGAGTGCGGCGCACTTGCTAGTTTCACGGAGCAGCCGAGGGAGACCTGTTTGCATATTTCGCGGATTGATGGGCGTGGCGTTAGCAGCGCTGGCCGGTATGGCCCATGCGCAACAGACACCGGAACAGCCCGTCCCCGAATTTGATCCGGGACCCGCCGTTGAGGAAACCGCGCCGGACCCCACCGACCCCGCGGAGCCCGCGGAACCCTTGGCGCCGCCAGACCCAGGACCGGCCGAGCCCGTGACGCCGGAGCCAGCGGAGCCGCCCGATGATCCCGCCGTTGCGCCCGAGCCGAGGGACATTGACCGTGGCGTGCGCACCATTAGCCCAGGGGACACGGGCGTTGGCGTTCACGGCGAGGGGGACTTCGAACCGTTCCGGCGCCGCGCCATGGAATTCCGGGACGTGCCGGAAGGCGGCGAAACCCTCACCTTGATGACGCCGGACTCCGCCCAACCCGTTCCCGATCTGTTGGATGTCCTGTCGCAAGCCGTGGACTGGAATATCGTGATCACGCCGGATGTGGAGAACGAAACGGTTCGCTATTGGGTGGAGGACGTCACCGCCCACGAACTCATGGAAGTTCTGCGCTTCAACGGGATCTACTACGACTTCGACGAGGAGTCCCGCTACCTCTATGTGATGACCCAAGAGGAATACCTTAACCGGGAGTACGGTGGCGTCGTTCAAACGGACTTCACCATCGAGCATGCGAACATTGATGACATGGAGTCCCTTCTCAGCAACTTCTTGTCGGCGAGCGGACGGATGATGACCGACCCCCGCACGGGCTACATCATGGTGATGGACACGCAGGACAACATCGACGCCATGCGGGATCTGGTCAACCGTCTCGACGTGCCGCTGGACCCTGTAACGTACCGGCTCCATCACGTGAACGCCGACGACGCCATGGAGAGCATCGAAGGGCTCATGAGTGACCGGGGGATGGCCTATATCGATCCGCGGGCCAACACCGTGACGGTGACGGACTTGCCCCGGCGCCAGGAGCGCATCGAATCCCTCATCGAGTCCATTGACACGCCGCAAGAGACGCGAACCTGGATTCTCAACTACGCCGATGTCATCGACATTGCCGACCGCATCCGCGATTTGGTGCCCGAGGCGATGGGCCTGGTGGACATCGACGAAACCATTCATCAGATCTCCGTGACCGCCATACCGGAGCGCCTCGACGAGGTCGGCGAGCTCATCGAGGCCTGGGACCAACCCAGGCGACAGGTGCAGATCACCGCCTATCTGGTCTCCGTCTCGTCGCAAGTGACGCGAAACCTCGGGATAAATTGGCACTACTTCGGCACGCGGGGCGACGACCCCTACGCGTTGCAGGTGGGCGGGCGCACACCCGATTTCGGCGCCACGCCGGACGGCCAGCGCTTTACCATCGGCGAGTTGCCGTACCAGATTCCCCTGTTGCAACCCCTAACGAACCGGCCCGTGACGGACATCGAGGGGGAGGTCATTCCCGACCCCGAGTGGCAGGGGAACAGGCTTTCCATCGTGCTGGATTACTTGGAGCGCCTGGGCGAGGCGACGATACTCTCGCGGCCTCAGGTCACCGTGACGGACGGTGAAGAGGCCATCTTCGAGAGCATTGAACAGCGGCCCTTCCAGGAAGGCGGCGTTGTGGGCGGCTTCGATGACGACGTTGGGACGGGCGGGCGCGTGATTCCGTTGCGCGTGCAGTTCATTGACGTCGGCACCGTGCTGCGCGTTATGCCGCGAATCAGCGAGGACGGCAACATCCAACTGGAGGTCCAGGCGGAGGACAGCACGGCCGAAACCGAGACGATCACGACAGGCGATCGGAGCACCACCGTGCCGCGCCGCAGGCAGGATCTCGCCCAGACGCAGGTGAGCATTCAGGACAATCACACCCTCGTCATCGGCGGGCTGCGGAGCTCAGCTTTCGACGACAGCACGGACGCCGTGCCTGTCTTGGCGGATCTCCCCTTCGTCGGCCGGCTGTTTCAGACGACAGAGCGGGGCCACGACGCCCGCGACCTCATGGTCTTTATTACGCCGACTATCGTGGATGAGTATACGCAACCGGAAGCGGACCGGCTTGCGCAGCTTGATGAAGAGCTGGCCGGCCGCGCCCGTGACATGCGCCGGACCGCGGTGGAGCGCCTGCTCAACCGCATTACCCGGGGCGATAACGAAATCAGCGTCTCCGTGGGGCAGACCGGCAGCCTTCACTCAAGCGGCGAACGGGTCGACATCGAGGATCTCGCGGCCACGTTTGACGGCGTTGAGAGTCCCGCCCGGGTGACCGTCGTGGTCCGCGCCCATCCCCGCGCGCCCTACGCCGACGTGGACAGCGTGGTGCGGCTAGCGGCGGACCGGGGGATGTCCGTGGAGATGGAGGAGAACGCGTCTCCCTTCGTCCCCATTAGTTATGAGGAGGCCGGGGAAGAGCGGGAGCCGCTGCCCACGGCGCCATAGTTCCCTGTTTCACGCTTCATCCTGGGTGCTGCGCCGTCTGCTGTGAATGGCGGACTTGAGAAAGCGCTGCGGGAACGGCAGAATTCCCGCACCTGCCGATAGAAGGGGTATAGCGTTATTTGTTTGGCGCCGCCCGGCGCCGGGTGTGTTGTGCTGAATGAGGAGTGCGCCGTCTTGTACAGTTTCCGGAATGACCAATGGTGGCGTGCGTCTTTGCGCGCCGCCGCATTGGTGTTGTTGCTCGGCGCCGCGGGCGGGGCCGCCTGGGCGCAGCAAACGCCCACGCAACCCAGTCCCACGCCGTCGCCTTCGCCAACGGTGGAGGGCGTGAGTCCGACGCCCTCGCCAGGCGCCCCGTCTCCGGGAGCGCCATCTCCCGGGGCGCCGTCCCCATTCGGGCCCGCGCCCACGGACGCGCCGTCTCCAGATGCGCCCACCCCAACGGAACGGCCCACGGCCCGGGACATCGACCGCGGCATCCGCACCATAAGCCCCCGCGCGACAGGCGTGAGCGTTCATGGCGAGGGCGTCTTCGAGCCCTACATGCGGCGCTCCATCGACTTCCGTGACGTGCCGGAAGGCGGACCCACCTTGACGCTCATGACGCCGGACTCAGCCATGCAGGTTACGGAGTTGCTGGATATTCTCTCCGAGGCCGTGGACTGGAACATCATCGTCACGCCCGCGGTGGAAAACCAATCCGTGCGCTATTGGGTTGAGAATGTGACGCCCCACGAACTCATGGAAGTGCTTCGGTTCAATGGCGTCTACTACGACTACGATGCGGACAGCCGCTATCTCTACGTCATGACCCAGGAGGAGTATCTGCAACGGGAGTACGGCGGCGTCGTGCAGGGGGATTTCTATATCGAGCATGCGGACATCCAGGACATGGAGTCGCTGATTAGCAACTTCCTGTCGAGCCGCGGACGCATGATGACCGATCCCCGCACCGGCTACATCATGGTGATGGACACGCAAGACAACATCGAGGCCATGCGAAGCCTCGTAAACCGCCTTGACGTGGCCATGGATCCCCGGACCTACCGGTTGCTTCATGTGAACGCCGACGACGTTCTCGACAGCATTGAAAGCAAGATGAGCGAGCGAGGCATGGCGTACGTGGATCCCCGGGCGAACACCGTGACGATCACCGACTTGCCCCACCGGCTCGACGACATCGGGCGGCTCATCGAGTCTCTCGACACCCGGCAAGAAACCCGGACCTGGATCATCAACTATGCCGACGTCATCGACATCGCCGACCGCATCCGGGACCTTGTGCCAGAGGCCATGGGCTTGGTGGACCTCGACGAGCGCATCCACCAGATTTCCGTTACCGCCATCCCAGAGCGCTTGGACGAGATTGACGATCTCATAGAGAAATGGGATCGTAAACGGAAACAGGTCCAGATTACCGCCTATCTTGTGTCGGCTTCCTCCACGGTTACGCGCAATTTGGGCATCAATTGGCACTATTTTGGGACCCGCGGCGACGACCCCTACGCCTTGCAGGTGGGCAGCCGGACGCCGAACTTTGGCGCCACGCCCGACGGCCAGCGGTTCACCATTGGTGAGTTACCTTATCGAATACCCTTGCTGTATCCCTTCACCACCCGGCCGGTCCGCGACATCGAAGGGGAGATCATTCCCGATCCCCAGTGGCAAGGCAACCGTCTGGCTGTCATGCTCGACTACCTCGAGCGCATCGGGGAGGCGACCATCCTGTCCCAGCCGCAGGTCACGGTAAGCGATGGCGAAGAGGCCATTTTCGAAAGCACCGAGCAAAGGCCTTTTCAGGAGGGCGGCTTCGTGGATGACTTCGGCGCCGGGACGGGCACGACGAGCCGGGTGATCCCGTTGCGGGTCCAGTTCGTCGACGTGGGCACGGTCCTGCGCGTGTTGCCCCGGATTAGCGAGGACGGGAACATTCGCTTGGAGATCCAAGCGGAGGACAGCACGGCCGAGACCGTGACCATCACGACCGGCGATCGAAGCACGACCGTGCCCCAAAAACGGCAGAACCGGGCCCAGACGCAAGTCACGATTCATGACAACCACACGCTCATCATTGGCGGACTTCGTAGCTCCACCCTTGACGACAGCACCGATAAGGTGCCGGTTCTGGGCGACTTGCCCTTCCTCGGCCGCTTGTTCAAGTCGACGGAGCGCGATCATGGACAGCGCGATCTCATGGTGTTTATCACGCCAACCATCGTGGACGAATACACGCAACCGGAGGCGGACCGGCTCGCCCAGATTGATGAACGAATCGCTGACCGGGGCCGCGAGTTCCGCCGCACCGCGGTGCAACGTTTGCTCAACGCGATCACGCGGGGCGAGAACGAGCTGAGCGTGTCCATCGGGCAAACGGGCAGCATGCACTCCGGCGGCCAACGGGTGACGCGGGACGATCTGGCGGCGACATTCGAGGCGGCCGAGCGTCCCGCGGGCGTGACCGTATTTGTTCGCGCCCATCCCCGCGCTCCCTACACGGCAGTCAACGAAGTGGTCCGCATGGCGGAGGAGCGGGGTATGCGCGTGGAGATGGAAGATGGCGCCCAGCCCTTCGTGCCCATCAGCCATGAGCGCGAACCGGCGGCCGAGCCCGGGCCCGAACCGCAACTCGCGCCGCTATAGCGGCGGCAGACGGCGTCGACAAGAAGAGTCTGCGCGCGGGAGGTTTTCCCGGCGTGGGCTCTTTGCTTTATTGCGGAGCCCTGTTTTCGTCCACGTCGTCGGGAGGGTCGATAGCGGCGTGAAGCTCCGCGAGCGCCTCGTTCAGAGCGGCTTGCGTCTTCTGGATGGCTGCGGCCGATACTGAAGCGGGGGGAGGAATGGGCGCTCCGTAGCGGCATAGGATGCGCGCCCCCGGCTTCGGGATGATGAAACGATCCCAGGAGCGCAAGCGCCAACAGGGGCGGGCGGTCAAGGCGCTCGGGACGATGGGGAGGCCCGAGCGGGCGGCGAGAATGGCCGCGCCCGGCTTCGCTTCGCGGCGCGGCCCCTTGGGACCGTCGAACGTGACGCCGATCACCTGGCCCGCGCGCAAGACCCGCTCCAGGGACTTCAACGCCTTCATGCCCCCCCGGGAGGTGGAGCCGCGGACGGCATGGAGGCAAAAGTGCGCGGCGGCGCGGGCGGCCAGTTCGCCATCGTAACTATAGCTGGTCAGCGTGTGGTAGCCGGTGTTCCGATAGACCCACAAGGCCAGCGCCAGCGTCTCATGCCAGAATCCGGTAATCAGTCCCCCGGGCGCCTCCATCGCCGCGTTCCAGTGGCGCGCCTCTTGGATTTCCGTGCGGCCGGTCCAGGCGGTCAGCTTCAGGAGCGCGCCGGCCGCGCGCGGGAGAAGGGCGGCGCTTAGGCGCTGGCGCCGTGTGAAAGGGAGGGGGCTTGCGTACTCGGCGCCCGGGACTCGGGATTCCACGAAAGGCCTTCGCTCGTTGAGGCCCCTTCCGGGCCGAATCGTCGGGTCTACCGTTGGCGGACGAAGCTTTCGTCGAAGTCGTCGAAGCGCTGTTGCAGCAGCGACAAGGCGCGGTCCGCCGTGGGCCGGTCCGGAAACTCCCCGGCGAAGACCCGTACAAAGCGGCCGTCCTCGGACGGCTGCATCGCCGTCTGTAAGCTCGTCCGGCCAGACATTTGACTCGCGTAGCCTTCCGCCACCTGCCGGTCCTCCGTACGATAGGAGATTAGCTGGATGGTGAACTCGCCGCCCGAGGAAAGCTCCACAGGATCGCCAGCCATCTGAAGGGCCTCTTCTTCCGAGGCGTCTAACGGTTCAAGCTGGAAGGGGGCGTCGTTCTCGGCGTTCTCTTCGGCCGCTTCCGTGTCCACTGATGGTTCGTCGCCAGGACGGGGCGGGGGGATCGGACCTGGCTGCGCGGGCGCTTGCGGCGCGGGATCCGGTTCTGGAGGCGCTGGCGCGGACGGTTGTTGAGGCGCCGGCGCGGGCTCTTGCCGCGCTTCTGGCGCGGGAAGGTCCACGATCTGCGGACTGTCCTGGGGCTGCGTCTGCCGCCCGCTGTTGGGCAACACAACGGGCCGGGGATAGACTTGATGCCCTTCGCCTTGGGGCTCGTCCCGTTCGGACTCCACGGCGGGCGCCTCGTCCGCGGCGTCGCCGCCCCTTCCGATAATGGGCGCGTCGCGGAAGCTGTGGTCGTAACGGCCCACGACGACGCCGATGAGGAAGCAGAGCAAGCCTAGGAACAGGACAGAGCACACAGCGATGACCATCTGTCCCGGTGAGACCTCGTAGGTCTGAGCGTTCTGGGCGAAAAGGGAGTTAGATCTCTTGGAGCTGGGCATCGCGCTGTTCCGTATTCGGCGAGGCGGTTTGTGAGTGTGGTTCCGTGGCCTCGCCATCTATGTTTTCTCCCCCGGCTTCTTTGTCCGTGGGAGGCTCGTCAGTGTCTCCGGCTTCCAGCTCGGTCAAACGCTCCAGGAGCGCCACGCGTCCGGCTTCCAGCTCGGCGTAGCTAAGGTTGGGATCCCGCACTTCGATAAGGCGATCTTCGTGTTTGTCCGTGTACAAGGCGATGCGGGTTTCCCCGTCGGTTTCGTCGGATTCCTTGATGAGGCGAAACGCCTTCTGGCGCCGCAGGAGTTGTGCGGCCAGATAGGCCTTCGCGAGTTCAGCCCGCTCTTCGGACTCCACGGCCTCGTAGAAGGCGCGGCGGAGGGGCGAATGGGCCTCTGGAGGCTCGCTCTCGGCCACCGCGCTGTCATAGAAGCGGCAGGTCCACACAGAGAAGGCGCCGGCGCCCACGGCCGGTTTCCAACATGGCTGACAGTAGTCCTCCCGGAGGAGGCCTTCCGTCGTCCGGCGGACCAGCGACATGAGCGGTTGTTCATGGACGAACGGGGCTTCGCAGAGGCGGCACTGTCGGCTGCTCTTCCCGATCTTGATCTCCATACAGGTTGGGTTCCTTTGCTACACAGGATATTGTAGGCTGAACGGAACTAACCGGTGATTTATAGCATATTCTGGGGTCGTGCGTCCAGGTTTCGACGGGCTTAGGCTCCGTCTTCCACCGCCATGGGGGGCTCTTCTTCGGCGGCCGCCGCTTCCTCCTGGTCGGGCTTTAACACCCAGTCCAAGCCCTTTGCCTTGACAATGGACTCGCGGACCTGTTCGGTAGTCTCGGGGTTGCTGCGCAGGAATTGGCGGGTGCTTTCCCGGCCCTGGCCCAAGTTTTCGCCATCCATGGAGAACCACGACCCGCTTTTCTGGATGATCTTCTCGGAAACGGCGAGGTCCAGGATGTCGCCCTCCGTGGAGATGCCCTCGTTGAAGAGAATGTCGAACTCCGCGATTCTGAAAGGGGGGCCAAGCTTGTTCTTCACGACCTTGGCGCGGACACGGTTTCCAATCTCCTGATCCCGGTCCTTGATGCCGCCAATGCGCCGCACGTCGATGCGCATGCTCGAGTAGAACTTCAGCGCGCGCCCGCCCGTCGTGGTTTCCGGGCTGCCAAACATGACGCCTATCTTCTCGCGGATCTGATTGATGAAGATGACCAGCGTCTTGGACCGGTTGATCGACGCAGTGAGCTTGCGCAACGCCTGAGACATGAGCCGGGCCTGAAGCCCAACATGCTGATCCCCCATCTCGCCCTCGATCTCCGCCTTGGGCACAAGGGCGGCCACCGAGTCGATAACGATCACGTCCACGGCGTTGCTGCGCACCAGGGTTTCGGCGATCTCGAGGGCTTGCTCGGCCGAGTCCGGCTGGGACACCAACAGATTGTCAATGTCCACGCCGAGCTTTTCCGCAAAGGTGGGGTCCAGGGCGTGCTCGGCGTCGATAAAGCAGGCGATGCCGCCGTTGCGCTGCGCGTTTCCCACCACATGCAGCGCTAGCGTGGTTTTGCCCGAGGATTCCGGGCCGAACACCTCCACGACGCGCCCCCGGGGCAAGCCGCCAAGGCCGGTGGCGATGTCTAGCGACAAGCTGCCGGTGGAGATGGCGCGCACTTTGTTGACGAAATGATCGTCGCCAAGCCGGACCAGCGTGCCGCGGCCAAACTGCTTTTCGAGCTGTGATACGGCCACTCCCAGGGCCTTTGAGCGATTGTCGTCCTTTAGGGAAGCCATGGAGCTATTCTCCCTCCCAAGTTCACGCGAATACACTGAACATCTTTTCACTTCCGCGCCATAGTGCCACCGGTCCGCCCCCGCTGTCAACTCCATTGTTTGCATGCGGGACGCCCCGGCCCGCCTATGGTAATGGAGCGCCGTTCCCGCGCGCCGGGGCCGGAAGCGCCCCATTGTAACGCCCGGCCACACGCCGTTCCATGACGTCGACGAAAACGCCGTGTCTTGCGCCGCCCCCGCGGCGGGGCGTAGACTAGAGTGGAGCCCAAGAGGCGTGTCCGCGCTGAACGGGAGAAGCCATCATGAAGGACGCCAGCGCCGTGAAATTTCAAGTGGGCCAGGTTGTCCATCACCGCCGGTACAACTACCGGGGCGTAATCCTGGCGTATGACCCCTATTGCCGGGCGCCGGAGACGTGGTACAACCGGAATCGGACCCAGCCGGACCGCAACCAGCCCTGGTACAACGTGTTGGTCGACGGCGGGCGGGAGACCTACGTCGCGGAGGAGAACCTAGAACTGGACACAAGCGGTGAACCGGTGGATCACCCCTTGGTGCCCACGTTCTTTCCCACCTTCCGCGACGGCCGCTACTTCCGCCCGAGCATGAATTAGCATCGGCCCGCGGCGGGAGGAAGCGGCGTTTCCGCTTTTCCCTAACGGCGCAATGAAAAGGAGCCCGCGTCATGGCTTTGAACGCCGTCCAGAAGCTCATCAAATCCCATCTGGTGTCCGGCGAGATGACCCCGGGCGCCGAGATCGGCCTGCGCATCGACCAGACGCTGACGCAAGACGCCACGGGCACCCTCGTCATGCTGGAGTTGGAGGCGATGGGGCTGGACCGCGTCAAGACGGAGTTGTCCGCCCAATACGTGGATCACAATCTGATTCAGGAGGACAACAAAAACCCCGATGATCATCTCTTCCTCCTGAGCGCGGCGAAGCGTTTCGGGTTGTGGTACAGCCGTCCGGGCAACGGCGTGAGCCACCCTGTTCACCAGGAGCGTTTCGGGGTCCCCGGGAAGACCTTGCTTGGGTCGGACAGCCACACGCCGGCCGCCGGGGGCATCGGCATGCTCGCCTTCGGCTCCGGCGGCATCGAAGTGGCCATGGCCATGGCTGGCGAGCCCTACCACATCAAGATGCCGCAAGTGTGGGGCGTCAAGCTGACCGGCGCCTTGCCGGATTGGGTGAGCGCGAAGGATGTGATTCTGGAGTTGTTGCGGCGTCATGACGTGGATGGCGGGGTCGGCAAGATCCTCGAATTCCACGGTCCCGGCGTGGCGTCCTTGTCCGCCATGGACCGCCACGTCATCGCGAACATGGGCACCGAGCTGGGCGCCACGTCCACGGTGTTTCCCTCCGACGCCGTGACGCGCCGGTTTCTGGAGGCGCAGGGCCGCGCCGGCGATTGGCGCGAAATCGCGGCGGACGCGGACGCCGCGTACGACGTGGAAGAGCCGATCGAGCTCGGCGAGCTCGAACCCCTTATCGCCATGCCTTCCAGCCCCGGCAACGTGGTTCCCGTGAGCGAGGCCGCGGGGGAGGAGATCCACCAATCCTATATAGGCTCCTCCGCCAATCCTGGCTACCGGGATTTCGCCGTTGTCGCCGCCATCATGAAGGGCCGCCGGTCCCATGAGCGGGTCTCGCTGGACATCAACCCGTCGTCGCGGCAAGTGTTGGCCACGTTGGCCCGCGACGGTCAACTTCTGGACCTCATCGCATCCGGCGCCCGCATTCACCAGGCGGGCTGCAACGGCTGCATCGGCATGGGTCAGGCGCCCGCCACGGACACCATTAGCCTGCGCACCGTTCCCCGCAACTTCCGCGCGCGCTCGGGCACGAAAGAGGATCGGGTGTGCCTGGTAAGTCCGGAAACGGCCGCCGCGTCCGCCCTCGCCGGCGTGATTACCGATCCCCGGACGTTGGACATGCCCTGTCCACGTATCGAGGAGCCGGACGATCCGGTCATCGATACGGAGATGCTCGTGAAGCCCATGCCCGCCGAAGAGGCGCGCAAGGTCACGCTCCGCAAAGGTCCCAACATCGCCGCATTGCCCGAGGTCGATCCTTTGCCGGACGAATTCGTCTTGCCCGTGGGATTGAAAGTGGGGGATAACATTTCCACCGACGAGATTCTACGCGCCGGCGCCGAGGTCTTGCCCTTCCGCAGCAACATCCCCGAGATCAGCCGGTTCTGCTTCGACGTCATCGACGAGGAGTATCCCGCCCGCGCCCTCGCGGAACGCGAAGCCGGTGGACACGCCGTGGTGGGAGGGAGGAACTACGGGCAAGGGTCGAGCCGGGAGCACGCCGCCCTAGCGCCGCGCTACCTCGGCTTGCGCGTGGTCATCGCCAAGAGTTTCGCCCGGATTCATTGGCAAAACCTCGTGAGCTTCGGCGTCCTCCCCCTTACATTCGCCGATCCCGTGGACTATGACCGCTTGGAGCAAGGACACGTTCTTGAGATCGCCGGCGTCCGGGACGCATTGGCTCAGGGGCGGGAATTGACGGTCAGAAACAAGAACACGAGCTACCGCTTCACGGCTGAACACGCCATGTCGGATCGCCAGACCGCCTTGCTCCTCCGCGGCGGGCTCATCAACTGGATGCGTGACCGGGTCGCCAGCGCGGACGCGGCGGCTTCCGTTCCGTCGAAATAGGCCTTACCTCGCGGCGGCAATGTTACAGAAACAAGTCCGGGTGCCGCGCCGTCACCTCTTCGTACTCCCGGGCGACTTCCGTGGGATCGCGCATTGTGACGGTGAGCGCGACTTCAAGGGCGCGGAGCCGGCCCGCGCAAGTCACGGCGTTGGCGAGTTGTTCGGGGACGGACAACTTCTGATGGATTCCGGAGAGGACTCCGGCCATCGCGGTGAACACGGCGATCACCCCGCAGGTAACGCTCCAGGCCCGGGGCCCAGTCCCCGCTAGGGGCCCGAGGGCTGCGGTGAGCCCGGCCAGTACGGTGGCCACGGCGCTGGCGATGAGACTGCTGTAGATGAGGCGCGCGTTTTGGCTCCGGAGACGCCGCGCCCGCGTCTCCGCCCGGGATAGGCTGCTCCGCACCCTTGTTAACATGGCCGCGCGCGGGTCGTCCGTTCCGGTATCCATGGCTGTGGTCTCCTCTGGTGAAAAGCGCCGCTCAGGCGCGGCTTTCAGGTGATGCGCGGTGAGCTTGCGGCCCCGCCTCCCATGGGCCGCCGCGCCGGGGAATTCTAGACACTGCCGCACCCTCTTGTAAAAGTGAGCGCCGCCTAAATCAGGAATGGGTTGGAAGGAGGAAAGCCGGCCCGGGGGAGGCCGCGGGCCGGGCTTATGCGTTGGGCTAGCCGCCAAGCGGCCAATCGACCTCCGGCACGATCTCGATGCTGTGTTGCTTGCCTAGGGCCACGACGGCGTCCATGGGCGGGGGCGTGGAGAGCTTGCCCATGCCGATGTAGAAGGCGGCGGCGGAGCCGGGGCTGTGGAGGATGAGCAGCCGGCCTGGCGCGCTGGTCCGGTTGGCGTAGGCGCGCACGGCGCCGCGCTGGACGTGGGCGTAGTCCCCTTCGTTGAGAACTTGCTCCACGCCATCAACCAACATGTGGAATTGGCCTTCCAGCACGTAGAAGGCCTCCTCTTCGTTGTGATGGATGTGGGGCGGCGCGCCGCTGCCGGGCCGCACGTGGATCTCGGAAATGGCGTAGCGCCCGTCCGTGTGTTCCGCTGTCATGAGAAAGTGCATATTGTCGCCCATGACGGCGTGTTGTTCGCCTTCGCCGCGCCGCACCAGGCGGACGGAGCTAGAAACCCGTGTCTCCATGCTTCACTCCTTTGGAATAGGTTCGTGGGTCGTCGCCGCGCGGTCCGGCCGGTTGCCTGACGCGCCGGATTACCCTGCCAGATATTACCATGATCTGATCAGTTTGCAAGGAATTTGCGCCACTCTTTTACGATTGACGCGCATCCGTTTGCCGGCGTCTCTGAAATGGGCTATACTCGGAGGTATTCGCTATTTTATTCGAGCTTTGGCGGTAGAGAAGTGGCCAAATGGGGAAGGAGCGGACGTGGTGGACTCCTGGGGCGGATGGGTTTGGCGGGCGGCGAACGCCGGCGCCGTGGAGTTTCCCGCCACGGCGGACGATCCCGTTCTCGGCGCCGCCGAGGCGCCGTTCGTGTACATCAGTATCGGAGTGGCCGCCGCCGCGGTTGTGATGTTGGCGGGGGCCTGGGCGTGGCGCTACTACAGTCAAAGGCGGACGCGGAAGCGCCGTGCCGTGGAAGGCTTGAAGCATGCACGGGCCCACACCACCGAAGTGGAGCGGGTGTTTCGTGAATGGCTTCTCCCGACCATTCTCATCATCGACTCCAATATCTGGATGAATGAAGAGCCGGGATACGAGGCCTTTTTCGCCGTGTTGATGGCGGAGTTGCGCCGGGGAAAGCGCCACTTGCTGCTATACGGTCCCCAGTTTGACGAGATCGCCAACATCCTGCGCGAGAGCGGACCCCAGGACGAGCGGCGCCGGCAGGCGAGCCTGGCCATCAAGCGCATCGAGAGCTTCCAAAAGCACCGCCTGCTGCGCATCGAAGCCATCGAGGCGGGCGCGCGGGAAGACGCCCACGCCGACGTGTTCATTGTCGATATACTTCGGAGCCACATTGAGCGGGGCAACCCCGTCTCCTTTGTTACGGACGATCAGGAGCTGCGCGTACGCACCCGGGAGTTGCTTCAACAGGCCGTGGACCGCCATGGCCCTGTCACCTACAGCATCGTGGAAGGGGACTGGCTGGCGGAACTGTGTCCATACTATTGCCGGGAACACGGTGTTCGCTACGACGAGAAGTCGACCTGGATCAAGACCGCGCCGGCG
>SLHB01000169.1 GCA_007136375.1 Candidatus Hydrogenedentota bacterium | reverse complement strand
GATCACCGCCTTCACCACGTCGCCTTTTTTCACCCCGGAATGGGGCAGCGCTTCCTTGACGCTGGCGGTTATGATGTCGCCGACACGGGCGTAGCGCCGCTTCGTGCCGCCCATCACTTGGATGCAGCTCAGCCGGCGCGCGCCGGTGTTGTCCGCCACCGACAGATTCGAGTAAATCTGGATCATGACTTCGCTTTTCCTTCAGTGGCGTTAGGCCTTGCGCTTAACCACTTCCACCAAGCGCCAGCGCTTGTCCTTGCTCAACGGCCGGGTCTCGCGAATGCGGACCAGGTCCCCTACTTGACAGGTGTTCTCCCCGTCGTGGGCCTTGAACTTCTTGGTCCGCTTGCTCGCCTTCTTGTACAGCGAGTGGGACACCATGCGCTCGACGGAAACGGTTATGGTCTTGTCCATGGCGTTGCTGGTGACAACGCCCACCCGCTCTTTGCTCTGACCCCGGGTCGTCATGCCTTCTCCGCTCCTTGCGCTTTCGCCAGCTCCCGTTCCCGCAGAATGGTCTTGATGCGGGCCACGTCCCGCCGCGCGTTACGGCCGGCCCGGACGTTCTCAAGGGAGCTCGTCGTCATCTGCAAGCGAAAGTTCAGGATGTCATCCTGGCGCTGCTTGAGCTGCGCGCGCAGTTCCTCGTTGCTGAATTCCCGCAAATCCCGTGCTCTCACTATACGCTCCACCGCGCCCACAAGGGCTTTAGGTTGCGCGGCGCCGCGGACCTCGCCGCGCGCCTGCGTTCACACTCGTCACCACGCCCGCTTCACGAAGGCGGTCTTAACCGGCAGCTTATGTCCGGCGAGCCGGATGGCGGCCTTTGCCAATTCCTCGGAAACGCCGGCGATTTCGAACATAACCCGGCCGGGTTTGACCACGGCCACCCACTCTTCGGGAGCGCCTTTACCCTTACCCATCCGGACTTCGGCGGGCTTCTTCGTGATGGGCTTGTCCGGAAACACCCGGATCCAAATTTTACCGCCGCGCCGGATCCGCCGGGTCAACGCGACACGCGCCGCCTCGATCTGCCGGGACGTAATCCATCCGTCTTGCAGGATCTTCAAACCAAATTGGCCGAAGTCGATATTCGCGCCGCCTTTGGTCATGCCCCGGCGGCGGCCCCGGTGCTGTTTCCGGTGCTTAACCCGTTTCGGCATCAACATCGCCGTTTACTCCTTCTGTCCGCCGCGCCGCGGTCCGCCGCCACGGCCTCCGCCACCACGGCCGCCCCGCTCGGGCCGGTCCCGGTCGCGCCGTCCGCCGCCTGGCCGGCCTTCGGGCATGCCCGTGACCATTTCGCCGGGCGTCACCATGCCGTGATAGATCCAGCACTTCACCCCGATCGTTCCGTAGGTCGTAAAACTTGTCGCCAAGCCATAGTCCACATCCGCGCGGAGCGTATGCAATGGCACACTGCCTTCCCGGTTGGCTTCGACGCGAGCGATTTCCGCGCCGTTGAGCCGGCCGGCCACACGCAGGCGGATGCCCTTCGCGCCCATGCGCATCGTGTTCTGCACGGCCTTCTTCATCGCGCGGCGGAAAGAAACGCGCCGCTCCAACTGGGAGGCGATGCTTTCCGCAACAAGCTGGGCGCTCAACTCGGGGGTGAGCACTTCATGAATGTTGATAAGGAGTTCGCGGCCGGTGAGTTTCTCCAGCTCGAAGCGGAGCTTATCCACTTCCGCGCCCCGTTGGCCGATAACCAACCCCGGCCGCGCGGTGTAAATGTGGGCTTTCGCTTTGCGTCCAGCGCGCTCAATGTCCACCCGGGCGACGCCCGTGTGGTACAGGCGCTTCTTGATGTAATCCCGCAGCTTCAAATCTTCATGCAGGTGTTCCGCGTAATCGCGTCCGGCATACCACTGGGAACTCCAGGTCCGGATGACGCCCAAGCGAAAGCCTAATGGATGTACCTTTTGACCCACCGTCCGTCTCTCCCGTTAGTCTTCTAGTTCCACGCGAATGTGGCTGGTTCGCTTGCGGATGCGGACCGCCCGGCCCCGTGCCGCCGGCCGGAACCGGCGAATCATGGGCCCGCCATCCACCTGCACCCGGGCTACGGTCAGTTCGTCGGTGTCGACGCGCGCCTGGTTCTCCGCGGCTTGGTTCTCCACGTTCGCCACGGCGGAGTCGAGCACCTTCTCTATCATGGGCGCGGCTTTCTTCACCGTGAGGCGAAGGATGTCCTTCGCTTCACTTACCCGCTTGCCCTGGATAAGCTCCGCTACCAGCCGGGCCTTCCGTGGGCCGATGCGCAGGTACCGCGCTTGTGCCGTCGCTAACGCCATTTGCCTTCGTGTCCTTCTGTATTCTCGAAGCGGCTTTCACACCATCCGTCCGTTGGCCGCCGCGGCCCGCGCGATCTTAGCGTCCCTTGCCGCCCGCATGCCCGCGGAACGTCCGCGTAGGCGCGAATTCGCCAAGCTTGTGGCCAACCATGTTTTCCGAAATGTACACCGGAAGAAACTTCTGTCCGTTGTGCACCGCGATGGTGAGCCCGACCATTTCTGGAATAACCGTGGACCGCCGGGACCAGGTGCGGATGACCCGCTTGTCGCCCCGCGCCGTCTGCGATTGCACCTTCGTCAGCAGGTGATCGTCGATGTGTGGACCTTTTTTAACCGAGCGTGGCACCGTTCCGCACTCCCTTTGGAAGACCCAGACCTCGTCCAGGACCCATGCTTACCGCGATTTCCGGCGCCGGATAATGTACATATCCGACCGTTTGTTCTTCGGGCGGGTCTTGTGACCCTTCGTCGGCGTACCCCAGGGGGACACAGGGTGCCTCCCGCCAGAGGTGCGCCCTTCGCCGCCGCCATGAGGGTGGTCGACGGGATTCATCACCACGCCCCGCACTTTCGGGCGCTTGCCCATCCACCGCCCGCGGCCGGCCTTGCCCAGGTTGATGTTCTCGTGTTCCGTGTTGCCCGTTACGCCGATGGTGGCCCGGCATTCCTTGAGCACCCGCCGCATCTCGCCCGAAGGAAGCCGCAACACCACGAACCGTCCCTCTTTCGCGAGAAGCTGACAACTGTTGCCGGCGGACCGCGCCAGTTGGCCGCCCCGGCCCGGGGTCAGCTCCACGTTATGGATCTGCGTGCCCAGGGGGATGTCGCTCAGCGCCAGGGTGTTCCCCGGCTTGAAGTCCACGCCTGGCCCGCTGTGGATCATCGCGCCTTCGCTCAGGCCTTGCGGCGCGATGATGTACCGGCGGTCGCCATCGGCGTAGCTTACAAGCGCGATCCGCGCGCTCCGGTTCGGATCGTACTCGAGGCTCACGACCTTGCCCGGCACGCCGTCTTTCCGCCGCCGAAAGTCGATCTCCCGGTACCGGCGCTTGTGGCCGCCGCCCCGGCGCCGAACTGTGATCCGGCCGTGATTGTTGCGGCCCGCGCGCTGATGCAGCCGCCGGAGCAGCCGCTTCTCGGGCTTCTTTTTCTTCGTCAGCTCGCCGAAATCGGAGACCGTCATGGTCCGCCGCGACGGCGTCACTGGATTGAATGATTTGACTGGCATTGGACTTCAGCGCTCCCGTTACATCAACTCGATCGTGTCGCCTTCCTGAAGCTTGACGATGGCTTTTTTCCAACTCGACCGGCGCCCGATATTGCCCCGAATCCGCCGCCCACGTTTGCCGCGGTAGTTCATGGTGTTCACCGAAACGACCACCACATCGAACAGTTCCTCCACGGCGTCGCGAATCTGATTCTTATTCGCCTTGGGGTTCACCCGGAACACGTACTGTCCCTTGGCCTCGGTCTGGATCGTCGATTCTTCGGTGATAATCGCGCCCTGAATGATCCGGTGCGGTTCAACGCTCATGACAGCCGCTCCTCCAATTTCGCCAGGGCGTCTTGCTCAACCACAATCCGTCCCGCGCGCAATACGTCCAACACGTTCAAATCGCTGGCCGTCTGCACTTGAACCCGGGGCAAATTCCTCACGGACTTGACCGCCTGCGGATTGACTCCGGCGGTGACGAGGAGCGTGAACTTTCCGTCCGGCGACACAGCCTGTGTCAATTCCCGCATGGGCCGCGTCTTGGGTTCGCTCATCTCCAGCCCGCCGTCGAGCACGAGCAAGCGCTCCTCACGGACGCGCCCGCTCAGCACGCAGCACAAGGCCTTGCGCTTCGCCCGGACCGGCACGGTCTGACGGTAGCTCCGCTTATGCGGGCCGAACACCGTGCCGCCGCCCCGCATTTGTGGTTCGCGGGTGCTTCCGTGCCGGGCGTTCCCCGTGCCTTTCTGCCGGTAGGGCTTCCTGCCGCCGCCCCGCACCTCGGCGCG
>SLHB01000518.1 GCA_007136375.1 Candidatus Hydrogenedentota bacterium | reverse complement strand
TCCCGTGGAAATCAGCTTCAATCCGGACTATGTCTTTGACGTGCTGCGGCGTATCGAGTCGGAAAAAGTCTCCCTGGTCTTCAAGGATCACGAGAATCCGGGCTTGCTGAAGCCGCAGACCGAAGCCCCCGAGGAAGACTACCTCAACGTCATCATGCCGATTCGGTTCTAGTCTTCGTGAATGTTTCCGCATGGCGGACCCGCCGCGCCTGGGCGTGGAAGGCCTTCGCCGTGGCTGCGGTGTTGGCGTTCCTGGTTGCTCTTGGACTGGGCGCGGCCTATTTTTGGGCGCACGCCAACCCGCCCCACGCCACGCCGGAAGACGTCATGCTCTTCCAAGGCGTGCGATATATTCGTGAAGTAACCGCCATGCCCCGGCACATGGTGAGCCATGTGGTCTACGTAGACTTGGACACGCCGGATTTGCGCTTCTTGGTCACCCCGCCGGATTACGAGGGGGAGCGAATGTTGCGGGCGCGGACCGTGAGCGAGTTCGCCTCGGAGTACGGCGTGCAGATCGCCATCAACGCGAACTATTTCAGGCCCTTTCGGCCGGGGTTTGTGGTGGGAGGCTATCCCAAGAGCGGCCAGCCCGTGGACGTGGTTGGCGTCGCGGCCTCGGACGGCGAGGTTTACTCCTGGCGGCCTTGGCGGCCGGGCATGGTGTTCATCTGCGAAGAACAACGCGTTAGCTTTACCCGGCCCCAACGGTACTACACCGTCCTGTCCGGCAACGGCTTCCTATTCCGCGACGGCGCGCCCCGGCCTATCGAAGACACCCGCCCCTATCCCCGGGCCGCGCTGGGCCTCACCGAGGACGCCTCCCGGCTTATTCTGGTGGTGGTCGACGGGCGCCAGCGCGGTTACAGCGAAGGCGCCACCCTGCATGAGCTCGCCGCCATCCTTTGGCGGCACGGCGCCCGCACGGCGGTGCGTTTGGACGAAGGCGGATCGGCGACCCTCGTAGCCCAAGGACCCGACGGACGGCCCCGCGTTCTGAATCGGCCTATCCACGCCCGCATCCCCGGCCGGGAGCGTCCCGTCGCCAATCACCTGGGCGTCTATGCCCGCCCCTTGCAACACACCCCCGCCACGCCTGGGGCTTCCTGAAGGTAGCGGTCTGCACCTTGGATTGCCCTCACCCCGCCGACGGACGCTCCGCGCTCAAGGAATCGGCCGTTGGGCCCGAAATATACTCATGCGGGCCATGCGTCTGCCGGGATCCGTCCATGACGGACACAAGAACGCCTTCCTCTGGGTGCTCCAGACCCGGATCAAACCCAATATGTAGCGTCAAAGCGTATTCAGTTCCGTGTTGGGGAGTTGTGGATAACTTGTGGAGGAACGGCCTTCCTTCCACAGCTCCCGCCTTCCTTCGCCAATCCCACATTCCCACCTTCGTTTCGAACGCAAAACATAAGTCTCTGAAAAGAAACGACTTATGGCGAATGCTTCGATACGCCGGAGCATTTACCGGGATTTTTCACTTCCGGGGAGACTTCGTGAATAAGTCCTGCGGACCTGTGGATAACTCTGGGGAAAGCGTCCTGCGGCGGCGCCCATGGATGTTGTGGCCGCCACGGGGATGGGTTTGCGCGTTGTGGTGCGCAGGAGGGCTGCGGCCTTTTGCCGGCGCCGCAACAAGAAAGCTCCGTCACCCGGCGGCGCGCGTCGAGGGACGGAGCGTGGCACTTCTGAGAGGATGGACGTTACAGCAGTTCGGCGATCTGAACGGTGTTCCAGGCCGCGCCCTTGAGCAGGTTGTCGCTGACGATCCACATATCAAGCGCGCTGGGGTGGGAAATGTCTTCCCGAATCCGGCCCACGAAGGTGTCATACTTCCCGTGAGCCTCCGTGGCCAGCGGATACACCTCATTCGCGAGATCGTCCTGGACGGTTACGCCAGGGGCCTTGCCGAGGATTTCCCGGGCCTCGTGGGCGCTCAGCTTGCGCTCCGTTTCCACATTGACGGATTCGCTATGCCCCGTGTGAACCGGCACGCGCACGGTGGTTGACGTAACGCGGATGGCGTCATCGCCCATGATCTTCTTGGTCTCGTTGACCATCTTCATTTCTTCGGTGCTGTAGCCATTATCCACGAAGGCGTTGCTCTGGGGGATTTGTGGCAGGCAGTTGAAGGCGATCTGATGAGGAAAGACTTCTTTGCGGATGGATTGACCATCGAGGACCGCGCGGGATTGCTCCATTAGCTCGTCCACCGCCTTGATGCCCGCGCCAGACACGGCCTGATAGGTGCTGACGACAACCCGCTTGATGGCGGCCGCGTCGTGAAGGGGCTTCAGCACCACCACCATCTGGATCGTGGAGCAATTGGGGTTGGCGATGATGCCCTTGTGCTGCTTCACGGCATGGGGATTGACCTCTGGGACGACAAGGGGGACCTCGGGGTCCATGCGCCACGCGCTGGAGTTGTCCACGACGACGCAACCGCGTTCCGCCGCGGCGGGAGCGAAGCGCTTGCTTGTGCCTCCGCCCGCGCTGAACAGCGCGATGTCCACGCCGTCAAAGGCGTCCTCCGTCAGGACTTCCACCGGGATGCTCTCGCCCTTGAACGTGAGCGTGCGGCCCTTGGAGCGCTCCGATGCAAGGAGTTTGAGGCTCTTGATAGGGAAGTCCCGGTCTTCGAGGACCTTGAGCATTTGGCCTCCGACCAGGCCGGTGGCTCCGGCGACGGCAATGGACTTTGCTGACATGGCGTGTTTCTCTCCTCCTTTGGCGCCGCCTATATGTGTGGCGGCGGGGTTTGGCGAATATAGTGAATTGGACCCATGAGAGCGGGACAAACGCCGCGTGTTGGATCGGTACCTCTGCGCGGCCAGACGCACGAATCCCTACGCACTCCGCTTTATGCATACCCGGTCAAGCGGGGGAACCGCAAGCTAGTGGGGGTGGCGGGCCTACTTTGGCGGGGATACGACAAGCGGCGCGGAAGCCCCCGCGCCGGCTTTATGTTTACGCTGCTTCTTCGTGTTCCTCGGCGGCCTGTTCGATGAGCCGCCGCAGCTCGTCCAAGCCTTGGTAGCCGACCTGCCGCGCCCGCAGTTCACCCTCGTGAAAGACAAGGATCGTGGGGAGCACTTGGACGTCGTACTCCGAGGCGGTTACGCCTTGCTCGTCGACGTCGACGGTGACTACCATGGCGTTGCCCTCCCGGGCGATGGCGTTCACATGAGGCGCCATCCGCCGGCAGGGCGGGCACCAGTCCGCGTAGAAGTCGACGAGGACCGGTTTGTCTGTCTCGTTGATGAGTTGTTCCACCTCCGTGAGGGAGGCGGCCTTAACCACGGAATCGTCCCACTCGGGGGCGCCGCCAGGAACAAGCATCACCACGGCCAGGACGTACGCGATGACCGCGCCCAAGCCTCCCATGACGAGGGGCGCGGGCAGAAAGCTTTCGCGGGTGGCGCGCCGTTCGTGCCGCTTGCCCAGCAAGTATCCGGCAAGGGCCCCTGCCGCCGCAACGGCGATATGGCTCACAGTCATAAGCGTATCCTCGGATTCTTGTTGCTAACAGGCCAGGGCCGCCGGCGCCTCCCCCAGGGGGAGAGGCCGCCGAAAACGCCCTGGCCCAGCCGCTTGAAAGAATTTGTCGCACACAAATCCCCGCGGCGCTAATTCGTGGTTGCTAGGCGGCGTCCTTGATGGCCGCCTCCAAGTCGGACTTGGAGGTGACGCCAACGAACTGCTTGACGACCTCGCCGTCCTTTATCAACAACAGCGTCGGGATGCTGGAGACATTGAACTTCACGGCAAGGTCGCTCTCTTCGTCCACGTTGACCTTGCCGACGGTCACCTTACCGTCGTATTCCGAGGCCAGCTCTTCCAACACTGGATTCATCATCTTGCATGGACCGCACCATTCGGCCCAGAAATCTACAAGGGTAAGACCGCTGGCGACGGTTTGATCAAAGTTCGTTTGCTTAAGCTCTGTTGTGCTTGCCATGATATGGTTCTCCTGCCCAAAGTGATCTTCGATGTATTTGCGTAACGCGCTGGGGCGGCCCGGATGCGTAAGGGGAAATGGCGCCCCCCGCGCGCCGCTCCTCACCATAATGGTACCGCATCTGCGGCGTTTCCGCCAATGCCTGCTGCGCTGCCCGGGGTAACAACCCTTGCCGCTGGCTTATGCCCACGCCCGGGCGCGGCGTCGGCGCGGCCCACGGGACCCCTCAATCGCCGAATAAGAACGCCGTTGGCGGAGCGGCGGCCCTTGTGTGCCGGAAAGATGCGGACCATGTCCGTTCACCCGATGGGTGAAGGCCACTGTTTCTTCC
>SLHB01000170.1 GCA_007136375.1 Candidatus Hydrogenedentota bacterium | reverse complement strand
TCTCTTCAGAACTGCAACAGTTTCTTCCTGACCAGCGCGCCACGGAAGGTCAGGAACGAAACATCAATCTCATGCGGATGCTTCGGCTACGGGCGCCCATGATGATCGCCATCTTCTTGGCTCTCGCCGTCCCAGCGGTGCTTGCGGGCTGGTTTCTCGTGCCCATCAGTTATACGGCCACGGGGACCATTCGCGCCACGGCGAACCGTCCAGCGATCCTGGATGGAATGCGAGGCACCGGCGACGGCTCGTACCAACAGTTTGTCCGCACCCAGATCGCCATGATCGAAGGTCCGGCCATCCTGAACCGCGTGTTGGACGAACCCGAGGTGCGCCAACTTGGCTGGCTGATGGAGAAGGACGACCCCCTCCATGAGTTGATGTCAAGTGTGCGCGCGAGCGTTCGTGGCGGGAGTGAGCTCGTCAACATCCGGAGTTCCGCGCCGGACCGGGAGTCCGCCTTGCTCATCGCGGAATACGTGATGGAGCACTACCTGGACCACGCGCTCAGCGAGGAGCGTACGTTGGGCGGTGAACGCTTGCTTCAACTCTACGACGAGCAACGGGATTTGCAGGCCGAGTTGGAGGCTCAGTTGCAACAGATCCGCCGCGCGCGTCAAGAGATCAACGCGCCCGTCATCGGCCGGGGCGAGTTTGTGTCCCGTGAACAAACCTCGTTCTACGAAAACCTGGCGCGTGCGGCTTCGGACATTTCGGACCGGGAGTCCCGCTTGCGGGCCATCCAAAACCGCATCGAACGGATCAATGAACTTCGGGAACAGTATCAAGCCAGTCCGTCGGCGGTGATCTTCGACCTGAATATCCAAGAGCGGACACTCAACGATAGCCGAGTCCAGCGCTTGAAACAGGAAATCGCCAGCCGCGAGGCGAACCTGGCTTTGCTTCGCGACCAGTACGTCGATAGCGCGCCCCAGCTCCGGCAGAAGGTCCGCGAACTGGATGTGGTCACGGCGGAGCTTGAACGCGTGACGCGCGAAGCCCGCGGCGAAGTCATCGAGATGCTGGCCGCGCAGGCCGATCTCGACTTGCGGGACGCGGAAGAACGCCTGGAGAGTGCTCAGACACGCTACGCGGAAGCCACAAGCACCATCGACGAAAAGCGCCTGGAAGAAATCGAGCAGTCGCGGGCGTGGGCGAGAATCCGGGAAATGGAAGACTCAGCCGACACCACGCGCCGCCGCATGCGCCGGGTCGAGGACGAAATCTACCAGATCAACGTGGAGAGCAAGGCCCCCGCGCGCATTAGCATGGCGTCCTCTCCAACTGCCCCGAGCACGCCAGGTTACGGACGCCGGTACCAGCGGATGCTTCTCGGCCTGATGGGCGCGATGGGCGTGGCCGTCGGCCTTGGCTTCCTCAGGGAAATCACGGACCAGCAGGTCCGGACACGGCAAGACCTGAGCTATGTCACGTCTCTGCCCGTGCTGGCCTCGATCCCCCATGTGAGCGAGGACCGGTTGCCTGGCGGCGCGTCGGCGGCCCTGCTGACCGTGGACCATCCAACGTCCACGACGGCCGATGAATACCGGCGCATCCTGTCCCGGATTGTCTATCCTCCGGAGGGCTCGGCCGAGCTCAACACCTGCTTGGTCGTGAGCCCCTCCCGGGCGGACGGCAAGACTTCGTTGGCCTGCAACCTGGCCATCACTCTTGCCCAGGCGAACCGCCGTGTACTGCTGATTGACATCAGCTCCCGGCATCCCAGCGTCGAATTGACCTTTGGATTCGAGCCGGCGGAAGGCCTCGCCGAAGTTCTGTGCGGCGATAATACGCCCCATGAGGTGGTGCGCGAGACGGAGTATCCCAACCTGTCCGTGCTCGGACCGGGATACCGGACCAAGGATCTCGTCGGCAAGCTCGCTTCGCGAAACGCCGTGGAGTTCTTGGAACAGGCCGAGGACGCCTTTGACCACATCATCATTGACACCCCCCCCACGCTCCTCATGTCGGACGCCAAGTTGTTGGCGCCCATTGCGGACGGGGTCATCATGGTGGTTGGCGCTGGCGTATCGACCATGGGCATGGTCCGGCGGAGCATTCAGGAGATGCAGCAAGTGGGCGCCAATATCATCGGCGTCGTGCTGAACGGCATTCGCGTATACCGCGGCGGCTATCTCCAGCAGAACGTGCAACTCTACTACGCGTACTCCGAAGGGCATGGCGAATCCCGGAACGGCAACGGCCGCCGGAAAACCGATCCGTCCAACGCGGAGCCCGCGGAGATTCTCCTTCTGGAAGACGAAGAGGAACAGGAACAGTCCAGCGGCGGGCGCCGTCGCGGGCCAGACGCCTAGTATTCCCCCCCGGCGGCGGTCCCAAGACCGGGGCCGCCGCCGGGGGGGTAGTGATTGGAGTTGTGAGCAGCCACGTGACGAATCTCAGTGAAGCGCCTTCGGCCGTCGAAGCGGCGGCATGCCCGCCGGACACCTTCCCCCCTCTATCGCCTCGCACGAGAGAGATGTTTGGGATAGCGATCGCGGATGTCTCGCTGGGGGAGCTGTTCGGCATCGTCGACCAGCGCATCGAGGCCGGGGCGTCAGGATATATCGTAACGCCAAATATTGACCACATATGCGTGCTGCGCCAAAATACACAGCTTCGCAGAGCTTACGAGGACGCCTTCCTCGCGCTCCCCGACGGAATGGCGGTGATGTGGGCGGCGCGGCTTCTGGGCCGCCCTCTGCGGCAAAAGCTTAGCGGATCGGACCTCGTGCCTTGGTTGGCGGAGCACGCCAGCAAGCAGGGCCACCGGGTATTCTTCTTTGGGGCGGCGCCAGGCGTGGCCGAAGAAGCGGCGCGCAAGCTTGAGGCGCGTTTTCCCGAGCTTGAAGTCGCGGGCGCGTACAGTCCGCCCTTGGGATTCGAGCAGGATCCGGCTCTCAATAAAGCGGCCATCGAGCGCGTTCGCAAGGCCCAGCCCGACATCTGTTTCATCGCATTGGGATCTCCCAAACAGGAGATCTGGATGCATGAGCACTACAGCGCCCTAGACGTGCCAGTGTGTCTAGGCATCGGCGCGGCCATCGACTTCGCCGCCGGCAAGGTCCGCCGGGCGCCCGTCATCCTGCAACGCAGCGGTTTGGAATGGCTGTGGCGGCTGTGTCAAGAGCCCCGGCGCCTTTGGAGGCGCTACCTTGTCCAAGACCTGCGATTCATACCCATTTTTCTCCGGGAGTTCCGGAAGAAATGGCTTCAACGCGTATAAACTCCGGCGTGAACCGCCGGAAGCAAGGAGCTAAGTAACAGATGCCGCGCAAACTCTGGATTGGTCTCGCCATCGCCGTCTGCCTGGCGCTTCTGGCCGCTGGCGGAGCAGTCGCGGGCTTACTCATGTACCGCCATAACCAAGAGCAGGAGTGGCTCGCCAACGCCGAGCAGCACCTTGCCGACGGAAACTGGCGGCTGGCCAAGAGCAATTACACCAATTACATGGCCCGGAATCCCGAAGACCTAGACGCTCTCGGGGGATACATCGAGGCCACGTTGAACATACGGGAGAACCGGCAAGCGGCGCTGCGGGACGCCGTGACGGCGTACAACCAAACCCTCCGCTTTGAACCCGAAAACACCGAAGCGGCGGAAGCGTTGCTGGATTTGTATGTAGAGACGGAATCCTGGACCGATGTCGACTACTTCTTGCGCCGGTGGGGGCATCTCGTCGACCGCGAGGAGGAAATGACCGTCCTCCAGGCGCGGGCCTACGACGGGATGGATCGTGTCGTGGACGCCATCAACCTGTATCGGGACATCATAGACGAAGGCGACGCGGCCCCGGAAGTGTACGGCCGAAAAGCGCGGCGTCTGTACGAGCGGGGATCGACGGCCCGCGCTCGCGACACGATCGCTCAGCTCTTGGAAGACGCGCCCGGGGAGCCGAGGACGCACATGGAGCGGGGTCTATTCTTCGAGCAAACGGGCGAAGTCGACCAAGCCCGTCAGGCTTTCGACGCAGCCGTGGACGCCGATGATTCCGATCCCGAGATTCTCTTGGCGGCGGCCCGATTCTTTTCCCGGGAGAACAACCCGGGCCGGGCGGAGCAGCTAATCTCCCGCGCGGCCGAGCTAGCGCCGGACAATGGCGAAGTGTGGGCGATTCGAGCGCAAGTCCTGCAGCGCCAAGGCAACCTGGAGGAAGCGATTGACATCATCGAAGGCATGCCGCCGCTGATGCAAGCAGACCACCCCGCCGTGCTCATGGCCCTCGCCGAAATGTACCTTGCCCTTGACGATCGTGAGGGAATGGAAGCGGCTTTGGACGACTACATGGCTATCAATCCGGCCCACGACGTTGTCCGGGA
>SLHB01000188.1 GCA_007136375.1 Candidatus Hydrogenedentota bacterium | reverse complement strand
GGCAAGAGCGGTTTTTCGAGAACGGCGCGGCGGAAAACCTACCGGACTGACGCCTTGTTGACTGTCCGCAAGATTAGCAGCACCAACGCGTGGCCCGGGAAAAACAGGACGAGCGGATACAGCACCAGGAGCAGCAGAACGAACACGGATTCTGGCGACCAGACCTGCTCCATGCCGAAAGCTTCGTGAACCCAATTGATGTTGCGCTCTGGTTCCGTAAACAACCAGGCGCCGATAATTCCCACGGCGCCGACGCCACATTGCAGCCATGGACCTCGCCGGTCGTAGCCCATACGATGTATCAGCCACAAAAGAAACAGCGGCAACCCTGCATGATATAGCGACGTGGCCCGGGCCAGGAGCGGATTCTCTGCGTCGAACATGAAGGCGGTGAAACCCGTGAGGCTCCCGCCGGCCGCCAACGCGATCAAGAAATCGAGGGTCCAGCCCGCGCCCACCAGCGTCATCACTCCGGCCTGGCTCGAGAGGATTAGCCGGTCCTCGGTCCAAATGGCGTAGAAAACAAGCAACTGCGCCATGTTGCAGATCCAGAAGAAATTCTGCGGACCGTAAGCCCATAACACGACAGGGACCCAGAACAGCATCCACACGCTGAAGGCCGCCTTGGCTTGAAACGGGATCGCGTGGTTGTCCTTGCGGGAGTCCATGGCTTCCACGATACCACGGCCGCCCTGGGTGCTTGGAGTCGCGGGCCGCCCCTGGGGTTTATCCGGGTTAGCGCAACACCCGGCGGCCGAAAGGAGTGTCCCACGATGCCTGGAACCCATCGTACATCACCCGAGCGTGGATCCGATGGAGGCCCTGCATGTTCACGGTCTCTTGTTACACGCCATAGCCCGCCAACGGGGTTGTTCGGCGCCGGCCCTTAGAGCCCCAGTTGTTGTAGTATCGCAGGCTCGTGTTCGTCCCATGCGAGCACGCTGTGGCATATCGTGCAGTCCTGACGAATCGCTTCCCTTGGCTCATCAAGGGTGCGGTGGGTGTTGGTGTGACACCGGAAGCAACCTTCGGCCGTCGTATGGCCAATGTGGTTGGGGTACGTTCCCCAGGTGACATTCATCCGCGGGAAGACGTTGTGGCCATAGATGTTCTGCACTTCGGCGATCGCCGCTTCGACCCGTTCTGTTTCTTCCGCGTAGAGTTCGGGATAGTTTTCCTGATAGAAGGCTCGAAGTTCTTCAGCGATGTACGCCCGGCCGTCCTCGACTTCCGCGGCCGCTTCGAGTGTCTCCACGCCCCTAGCCTTGATGTAGGGCACATCGGCGTCAATACGGTTTAACGCCATCGCGCGATCCATGGCTTCGCCGGGAAGGCGGAATACATGGGTTGGGCGGTTGTGGCAGTCGATGCAGTCCATTTCACGCAACGCGTCCGGAGGCAATACAGCGGGATCGAGGTCCTCGTGCCCCCGGGCAAAGTATTCGGTCACTTCGCCATCGTCATTGGTGACCCGGACGTAAACAATATCCTCCCGCTCGTAATCCGTTGCGTAGTACTCCGTGGTCTTGTTGGGGTTGATGTGCCAGCTATGGATGCCCGGGTGGTCCGCGTTTCCGCCGCCGATGTGCATCGACAGCACCGTGGTCAGCGGCGTATTGTCTTCGTCAGGCGAGAACTTTTCGATCACTCGGATGCGATCTCCGGTAAACTTCGAAGGCCAGTGGCACTGTTCACATGTGTCCCGCGCGGGGCGCAAGTTCTCCACAGGGCTCGGCACCGGGGTGGGATAGGTATCGAGAGCCACGGCGAACACCTGGCGCGCCCCGTCTAGCTTCGAGCGCACGAACCACGGGGCGCCAGGGCCGATGTGACACTCCGCGCACCGCACCCGCGCGTGGGGCGAGTCGAGAAAAGCCGTGTACTGAGGCTCCATAACCGTGTGGCAGATCAACCCACAAAACTCGACGGAATCGCTGTAGACGACGCCGCGATAGGTCACGGTCGAGAGGATGAACAGGTTCGCGATCGTGAGAAACCCTACCACCGCGAAAGCGCGCCGCGTGCGGGAATCGTTTAAGTCGAGGCGCGGATAGGGCAAGGGCTCCGGCAGACCTTCGCGTTGCGCCTTGAGCCTCCGGCGGCGGTCCCACCATGCGCCGACCGGTATTATGAGCAGGCCTGTCACAAAGGCGCCCGGCAACACCATGTACCCAACGATGCCGGCGTATGGCGGCAGTTCGACGACGATGCCGACGGCGAAATAGCCGATGATGAACAGTGCGCTCACGGTAGTCACGCTCGCCCCAAGCAGCGTGATCCAGTTCCGCGCGAAAAGGCCGGTGATGGCGTCCAGCCACAGTTTAATTCTCATGCTTCCCCCTGTCCCTTTTTCGCCGCCTCAGTTTCCCAGCCGGTGCACCCGGTCCACACTTGAAATCGAGCCAGGACCGTGACACGTGGCGCACGTCTCCACGCCTTGCCCCGTGTTGATTAGCGCATGCACATCGGCGCCGAAGCTGTCATGACACGACGTGCACGCCGCCCGCTCCGGCAGCACCTCCCACAACACCTCTCCGTCGCGGGCGATCATGGTGGACAAGGCCTCTTCAGCGACAGGCAGTTGTTCGCTTCCGCTCGTATGACAGACGGCGCAAGACTCTAACCGGCCCGGAAAGCGGACCTCCGTGAAGTCGTGCCCCGTTCCCCCGAAGCCATATACCGTGTATTCGGTGACCAAGTCCTCGCCCCGGTGTATGGCGTGTATGAGATCCTTGAAATTGACCGTTTCGGGCCGCCCGGCGTCCGCGGGCCGCCGCGCCACGTCGGTGGTGTTTACGTTATGGCACATGACGCAATAATTCACGCCGACCCTGGACGCTCCGTGGGCCCTAATCTCTCCGTGACATTCGTTGCACTTGGCCTCGTCCACAATGGTCCGGCGCGCCGTAGGCTGGGAGCCGTCCAAGGTGAACAGGGTATATGCGTTGGTCATGGTTCCTTGGTTGTAGTTCTGTCCGCGGAAGGTATAGCTCACGCGGCCGTCCATGGTCACGGCGAACGTCGCTTCGGGGAGGTTGGGCAAAGGCTGGCTAAACGTGTAGCTGAACACACCGTCGCCCTGCGCTTCGAGGGCGCCGCGAGGTCCGCCGCCGCCAACGATGGGCTCGCGCACGGCCGCTTCGAATTCCGGGACGGGATAGGCAAAGGCCGCTCCCACGGCGTTCAATTCGCTCAGATCCGTGTAGAGAAACCCTTCGTTGTCCCACGCCTCGAAGGTAATGCGCAACACACCGCCCACGCCCTGTTCGGAGAGCACCTCGACCCCGGTGATCTCAAAATCCAGTCCGGGATTCGCCGGGCTCTCGGAAGGCCGCATGTGAGCCTCAAGAATCGGCGATGGCCCGGGCGCGGTCGGCGTGTGGCATTGGGCGCACAAGTTGTCGTTGACCTGTTGGCCGCCGATGTGCATCTCGTAACCTTCCGGAACATCGTCACGGTGGCCGAACCACGTGCGATCATGGCATGACACACACCCCGCCATGGTCGGTTGTTCCAGGTACGCCCGGTGATCCGGCGCGGCCTCGGTGTGACAAACCTGGCAATTGCGGATGTCTTGGGGGAATTTCGAATACGCGAACTCACCTCGGCTCGTTCGGAAGGGCTCCCCGTCCTGTGCGCTTGGCAGATCCATTCCGTGATGGATCTTATGGATCAAGCCGGCAAAATCGAGGGGTTCACCAAAAGGACCGCTAGTTTCCGGAGTGCTATGGCACACGATGCAACCCTGGTACCAGTTTTCGTCCTGCGTGCGTGATTCCCGGTGCACGTCGAGCCAGGTGTGCCCATCGACGCGGCTGTGACACTGGTTACAGGCCTGCGTGGTCACCACTTCGCGCGCTTCGATAGTCGAGCCGCCATCCGGGCGGAAACGGAACCACGTGTCACCGTTGTAAGTCTTGCCGTCAACGGGATTCTCGCGAATTGCCTCCGTATGCAATTGATGCGTTGCCGACCGATCAAATCCTTGCGGCAACACCGTATCAAACTTGTACCGCATGACGCCGTCGGCATCCTGCGTGACCCCATCCAAACGAGCGCGATCAGAACTCGCCGCCAGATATTCCACGCCGTCCTCTTCCCGCTCATCGGGGTGATAACTAATCAAACGGGTGGCCCCGCCACCAAGCGGCGCGGCATCCAGCCGAGCCAAAGCGAAGCGCAGGCGGGTGAGTTCTCTCACGGCGACGGGATTCCCTCCGCGATCCTCAATGGTGAACGTCACTTCTGGACGGCGATCAAGCGGTATCCGGACTTCCTTGATATCCATGTAAAGCCCCGGCGCGGGGGCTGCGCCGATCTCACGGCCGGGTCCAGGCTCTCGACTGGCGGGATCCTCAAGAGGACAACCCACCAGTGCGAGGGTTGCAGTTAATGTACACAGGGCCTTCACCGTCCAGCTCAGTCCGAATCCGTCCCAACTTCCACCGTTTGTCGTGTTCCCGCTCATCGTTCCATACCCCCTTGCCCCACGTTCCGACATAGTGGCGCTCTCACAGGCGCGCCACACCCCTAATGTTTTCCACCTTACCCGAGCCCAGGAACCCATCAAGGCCATCGGGATAAGCTACGCACATCAACATGTCGCGTCCGATGGGAGCACACTTACACACCCTCAAGCCGTAACGACTCGCAAAACGCGATGAAGCTCCCGCGTTCCTCGCGCACCGCGTCCAGTGGGCCGGTCATGCGCACAAACACGACTTGTCCATCCAAGGGCGCAATGACGCCAAGCATCTTCGCGCGCTCCATGTTGACGCCCGTCTTGCCTGCGTAGTCGCCTTCGACCTCCACGAGTTTGCCAGCCCCGCCAAGGACATTAACTTCCGGCAAGGCCGCAATCTCCGTCGCGCCGAGGGCGGGTTGCCCCATCTCCTGACGCCACCGGTTGACATTCATCTCAACGCCTCCGGCTGTCCCGGACAGAACGGTAACGTACGTTTCCACATTGTGGTTGGGTCCGGACTCATAGGTCACGAGCCGCACCGGCCGGTCTGGCGCTTGACGCCATCCTTCCGGCGCTTGCCAGTCAAGGCCGCTCGGCCGCTCGCTCTCGAAGGCCGTATCGGACATGCCCCCGCCGCCGGGAATCGGCGGATGTTCCCAACCAGGGCCGCCATCGATGGGCGGGTGGCTCCACCCGTCGTCGACGCCGTGGCCATGGCCGTGCCCGTGGCCCGAGGGTTCGGCTGGCTTGTCGAGCGATGCGAGAAAGGCGTCGAACCCGTCTTTCTGTTCGGCGACTTGATCCGCTGGCCCGACCAATTTCACGAAGACGGCGTTGCTTTCATCTTCGAGGATGGCGCCGAGAAGGCGGGCTTGCTGCACGGCCTCACCGGCGCCCGCGCCTTCGTAGCGGCCCTGCAAATCGACGAGCACGGCGTCCCGCCCCAGTACGCGCGCCGTGGGCAGTTCCGCCACCGCGTCCTCGTCCAGGGGCTCCAACGCCATTTGCTCCCGCCAGCGGTTCACATTGGCCTGTGCGCCGCCACCCCCGCCGCTCAATACGGATAGGTATACTTCGACGGCGCCATCGGGGCCGGCCCGGAAGTTGGCTGGACGCAAGGGTTCAGGGGGCAACTCTTCCCACGCGCTTGGCGCGTTCCAGGCGTACGCCGGGCCCGCGGGTTGAGAAGCCGCCTGGGCCGTGCGTTGGTAGCCAAACCGCTCCCCCGTACTCGCCACGCCGGGTTGGGCGGACGTCCCGCCGCTTCCTTGTACAACGCGTTGTTCCCGTATCTCAATGCTGTCGCCGCCGCAACCGGCGCTCAACCCGGCGAGGGCCAACACGGCCGCCACGCCGCCCCATATGCGGAACCCGCTACTCATAACTGCTCCTTTCACCGCGCTTTCCCGCGGATGCATCTGTTTCCGCGGCCACAACGTTAGGACCCGCCCTTGATGTCCGGCGGTCCCGAAAGTCTCAGCACGCCCTCGGCGCGCATCCAGCCCACGGCGCCAAGGAACAGCACCGCGCTCTGGGAGTAATAGAAGGTGTTGAGCGCGCCGTGGACGCCGTCGGTGAAGCCATAGCTGTGCAGGCCGACGCCCAACAGGTTGACGCCGAACCAGGCGAAGGCCACGGTTATCCCGCCAAACACGGCGCCCATCTGCAGGCCGTGGTCACGGATATAGCCGCCCATGCGCGCATGGAGAAGAATAAGCCCCCATAGCACCACGAGGAGCGCGCCGTTCTCCTTGGGGTCCCACCCCCAGAACCGGCCCCAGCTATCCGCGGCCCAGAGCCCGCCTATGACGGTTCCGCTGGTGTTGAACAGCAGCGCAAAACACAGCGCACCGTATGTCATGCGAGTCAAACTCTTGTAGAAGTCCTTGTCGGTTTGTTTGAACTTGAAGGCCTTTCCGAAGAGGTAGACATGCGCGATTCCCGCGGCCAACAAGCTCCCGGCGTAGCCCATGACCATGGTGATGACGTGAATCGATAGCCAGAAGTTGGTGTCCAGGACCGCGATCAACGGCGGCATCGTGTCGATGCCTTCTTGAACTTCGTAGCGACTGGCGAGGAAAAGTCCCAGCGCGCCAATGAATCCCGCAACGCCCACGCCGATGCGGCGACGGTTTATCCATTCCATTATCAGCGCGCAGAGCACCGCCACGGCCGCGGTAAAGAGGATGGTCTCATACAGTGTGGTCGCAGGCGGACGCAGGCGGATGATGGACCGGATGACGATGGCCGCGGTGTGCAGCGTCAGCGGCGCGCTTGCCGCGATCACGGCCGCCCACCACAGGATCCGGCTGTGCGGGCGCATCCAGGCGAACGCGGCGAGGATGAAGGCCAGCACGTACAAATACAACCCATAATCCAGCAGTCCGAGCTGGTAATACGCCGCTTCCAGTGGAACCCCCCGGTATTCGCCGCGTTGAGCCGCCAAGCTGGTCACGCCTTCATGTAGCCTGTCAAGATGGGCGCCGAAGGCCACGGGGTCCGCCTTTGTCTGTTCAAGCGCCTCCAGTTCCGCCAACAGGGCGGATTGCTCTTCGTGATCCGCCGGGGGTTCAATGAAATGGAGGAGCATCTCTCCCGGGGCCAGCCACTCGGCGTCATTCTCGCTGCCCAGGCCCGGCGGAAAGAACGCCAAGCTATAGGCGGTGTCGGAAGCATGCTCGAGGCGCCGGAAAAAATCCGCCACGTGCGTCATCTCCGCCTGATGGCTCACGTCCCCTGGACCGTCCATGTGGCCTTGCCGCAGCGCGATAAGGGCCTCGACCGCTTCCGGGCCTCGCGCTAGGGCTTCGCTGTACGAGACCGTTTCCGCGCCGCCAAACAGTTCCTTGAGCGTGACGCTTTCACCCACGGGAAAGTCGCGCCGGGCGAATTCGAAATAGTGGGTGAGCATCTCGAACTCGTTCATGTTGTGCGCGAGGTTCACAAGCTGTTCCTGCACCCGCGTCCGCTCAACCGCCTCAAGTCCCGCCGCCTGTTGCGCCAACTGAAACAGCCGCGCGCGTACGGGCCGCAACTGCGCATGGGAGAAGCGATCCCGGGGAGCGTCATGGTCTAAGCCCAACGTATACATCACGTCCGGACTCTGAATGAGGAAGACCTTCCCGTGTTCGGCGTAACGGGGATAGAACAGGCAATCGAGCAACCACTCCATGGGCGTTTGCTTCTCGCCATCGCCGTTCACGGCGGTGACGCGCCCGCTCAACTGCATGAGCGTGAACCGGGCTACGGTTTCCAGCGGCTTGACCCGGCCCCGGTCTTGAACCGGAAGGCTTCGGAACTTGTCGACAATGGCCGCATCCCAGGCCGGCGGCGCCGCAGGCTTTTCCGGGACGTGAACCGTCGCGGACCCATGCCCATGATCGTGCCCGTGGTGATGACCGGCCTCCGGCGCGACGCCCCCCTCGGACTCGCCGCAACAGGCGTCAGCAGCCGCGTGATCGTGGACGTGCCCGTTCGCATGATCGTGGGCGTCCGCGTGATCGTGATCGCAAGTGTCCGCGGCCTCGTGATAGTGGCCGCTGTCCGTATGTATGTCCTCTAGAGGTTCGTCGCAGCAGTGGTCGGCCACCGCCAGGGCGCCCACCGCCAAGCCGATCACGGCGGCCGCTATCGCGAATCTGGAGATCGTCATTGTCCGAATCATACGAGCCTCTTTTTCTGCTCTCGGCGAAGATACTTCCGCAATCTGATGGCAAAGTGCACTAGAAGCCCAACGCACACCACGATAGTGGCGATCATGGGGACTTTCTCCGCCGGATCGCTGACCACGGCGAGCGAACTGAACAGCGGGTCCCCGGGCGCAGCGTCGGAGGGGCCCCAGGACGCCTGATAGAGGGTGTAGCCCTCGTGCCGAAGGGGTTGGTTCATCGATATGCGCGTACGCTCCTCGTGTCCCCGCTCGATCTTTGTTACGTCGCTCATGAACGCTGCGGGCATGTTGGTACGGGGATGAAGCTCGCGGTGAAACTCGTCCAACACAACGGTGAAAGGCAATTCCCACTGCTGCCTGCGCAGATCGAAAGTCCACGCCGCGCCGTTGACCTGGACGACCGCCGGTTGCTGCTGCAAGCCCCACAACAGAACCTCGTGCTGGGCGCCGCCGCCGTTTTCGGCGATTACAGCCCGCACCCCCGGCACGTTGCGCTCGTGATTCGCTTCCGGTGGAAGTGGGCGCAGATAGAACCCGTCCACCACTGGCCCGGCGGGGGCGCTCGTTGGACCGGCCGGCTGGGGATCGCTGTTCCGGAGAAAATGCCCAAGGCCTAGCGCGAAGGGCATTCCCGCGGCGTGAAACTGCTTCGTCTCGCGGCCATTGAGCGTATTGAACTCGGTGGCGGGGATCACGAACTCGCGCCGTACGCCATCCGCTTCCACCTTCGCCACGGCCAACTCCCAATCGTGGTAGCTCTTGAACGTGTTGGAGCGCTCCCCCTCATATAGGGTGAGGTGCCCCGACGTGGAGTACTGAAAGGTGACGAATCCGCCGAGAAGCAGGATGAGGATACCCGCGTGGGAGATGAGCATTCCGGCCTGGCCCCATCCCTTGCGCATGCGAAGCACGCCGCCGAACAGCAAATTGACGAACAGGAGCGTAAGCACGGAAAGGCCGCCGGGCAGAGGCACGGGAACTACGCCCCACGCGTGGTGAATCAGGTACACGGAGTCAAAGTATTTCTTCTGGGCCTCATACAACCCATGCTCGACTTGGTACAGCGTGCCGAGGTACGTCAGCACCATCAACAGGGAAAAAAGGACGACAGACAGGCCCAACGATGACAGGAACGTCACTGTCTGGGATGCTTTTTGTTTGCATAGTTCGGTCATGACGGCGGTACTCCGGGACATGAATGACGGCCCAGGGCGGGACGGCCCCGCCCTAGGCGCCCTTTCTTATTCGTCCTCAGGTTCGGAATGGTCGATCAACTCAAGGGCTTGCTCGAAATCGAAGCCGGTGGTGGTCCCGTCTTCGAGCGTGTACCGGTCATCGCGCCACGTCGGGCTGTCGGGGTTGTGGCATTCCCGGCAATTGCTCTCGCCCGGCCAGCCCCGGCCCGCCATGATGTCCACCTCATCCTCTTCGGCTTGCCCAAACATCACTTGCCGGCCGATGACAATGTGCTCCGAGCTCGGGCCATGGCAGCTCTCGCACTGAACGCCGTCGGCCAAGTCAATCGGAGTGGGCGTGGTCCGCGTCTCCACGTCATAGGCTGTTACGTGGCAATTGAGGCATTCGGGACTCTCCGCAGGCGGGTTCTCAAGCCCCATTTCTTCCGCTATGGCGATGGACTCGGCCGTTTGCAGGCGGTCAAGCGCCCGGGCGTGCCCCATCTCACGCCACACCTGGTTCTGATGGCTATGACAAACCTGGCACTGGTTGTAGCCAACGTAATCGGCGCCGTCATCGACCACGGCGGGGCCGGGTATCTCCTCGGCGTTGTCCGCTGAAACCACGGGCGCCAGAATGATCGCGGCTGCGGCCACACTCGCGAATAACGCTGACACAACCGTTCGGTTGATGGGCAATCGGATCATTTTCCATACTCCTTGTTGGACCGCTGCCTCGGCTGGCCCCGGTCACGCTCTCCTCGCGACAGCCCGGCCAAGCCGATTCACGCCTGGCCGCGGTATCACTCGCTACTTATGTAGTGTAGGCGGTTTCGCCCGGACTGACATCCGTACAAACATGGATTTTGCGGAAAACCCGTCCGTACAAATCCCGGATAGGCCGACAACACACAAACACTTCATGGGACGGCCGTCCGTGTCCCCGGCAGTTTTCTCCGTCCAGCCCCCCTCACCGGTGACACTCGGCGCACCCGACCGTGCTGTTCATGGGATGAGGCGCCCTATGCGGAAGTCCGCCGGGATGACATAGGGCGCAGTTGGCCGGATACAGGCCCCGGGCATGGGGAGACGGCATGGCCCGGCGGTGTTGAATGTCCTCATGACAGACCGTGCATGAGGTTTGCTCTGGCGGATAGTGGCACGACATACAGTGCCGGTTGATGGGACTATCCCATCCGGCGGCGCGGTGTGATCGCGGCGAAGAGCTTTGGTGGCACCGGATGCACGAATCTTCCTCATGGCACACGGCGCAACTCTGCCGATCCCACGTGGCCCGAAGCCCGTGGGTTTTCCGGCGCCATGACAGCGTGTGACTCTGCGGCGCGGTCATGCTGTGGCATGTATCGCAGTCCTCCTGAGACACATGGCATTGGTCACAGAACTGTGCGTCGGCCTGATATTCGCGGCCGTGGATGCGTTCCCAGACATAGGGGTTGTCATGGGGTAGCGGACGTCCCGCCCGTTCGGTGGGGATCACGTCCTTATCAAGCTCGGTATGGCAGACAAAGCAATCCAGCAAATCCACCATCTCGGGCGGCGGCGGCATGCCCACGTCCGCTAGGAGGCGCTGCACCTCCTCGTCCCGCAAGGGCTCGGGCGGCTCCTCTTGCTCCAGCAGGGCGTTCAACTCCTCCTCCTCTAGACGGAGGAAGGGACGGACCGCCTCGGGAAATGGCTGCATATCGTCGTGGCAGTTCATGCAGAAATCCTTGAGCGTCACGTCCGGGACGGGACGGCGAACAGGCCGGTCGGGATCCACATGGCATTCGTCACATCCGACTTCCGCGGCGACGTGTGGCTCATGGGACCAAATCACCTCCGGAGAGATCCGCCGTTCCTGCGGATCGACCGAATAATCCGGCCGGGTGTGGCACATGGCGCAGCCCGACACGTCGGTCTCCTCTGTCCACTCCAGGGCGTCTGGCGGAATGTCGTGGCACACGCCGCAGATGTTGTGATCCGGCATGGCGAAGTCATAATCCTGGTCCGGGGCTTCGTGGTGACAGATCGCGCAGTCCAGCGGCCCTACGTCGGCGTGAAAGGCGTGATCGAACTCGATGCCTCGCTCGGTCACATCGGGATCCCGGGGACGCCACTCCATGAAACTCAAACACGCAGAAGCCGTGAGCGCGATGGCGACGGCGGCCGCGATGCGTGGCCGCGGCGTCCGCTCCACCCAAGACTTGACCATTCTCCATTCATTCTTGGAAGACATATCGCCGCCGGGCCTCCTCAAAATCGGAACGTGTATTCGCTTTGCAGACGCCAGTACGGAGACTGGGGTCCGTCATCTTGTTCATAGGTGATCCGGGTCCGAAGCTCCTGGCTGTCCGTGACTTGCCACGTGAGCCGCCCATAGGCGCCGTAGACGTTCTCCCGGGTAGTTACTACCCATTGGTCGAATAGCCGGACTCCTGGCGTAAACCCGGGGTAGACCCCTGGCGTGGCGTACACAAACCCCTGATAAGCCCGGAAGGGCCAGGGGTTGTATTGAACGAGGACATCCTTGTACCGCTGGTAATCCAGGCCCACGGCGATCCGGAGCCGGTCCCAACGCTTTTCCACTTCGCCGGTGACCGCCCAGAGCCCCTCTCCGCCGCCGGCGTTCCACCGTTCGAGGGCCACGCTCGCATCCAAATCCGGGCCCAATCCGGTCATGGCGAGAATGGCGGCGTACCGTTCGTAATTGCGATTCGCCGTATACGGCGCGTTGGAGCCGTCCGTGCGATGGACCTCGGCTTCGAGCGAGAGGGAAAGTCGTTCGGTGAGGGGGCGTTGCACAGACGCGAGCACGTTGTCGAAGCGCTCATAGGGGCCGAGTACACGATAGAAATAGGCGATGTCGTTCACCCGTTCGCCGAGGCGCTGGAGACGGGTTCGGTAGGTAAGCTGGTAACTTACGTCCCAGGCTGGATAGAGGCCCGTAAGGTCGAGGGTCAATTCGTCGGCCCGACCGTTATTCAGTGTGAATCTCCCGAACAAGCGGTGGTGCAGGCCTAGGTCCTGCCACACGCTCAGGGTGTAGAGGTTATCGGTAACACTGCGGCTCACGGGACGGGGATACGCGCGGCCGAACAGGGGCAGCGCCAAGGGAGCGCGAACCACCTCCGACCGCCGCCGCTGCTGCTGCGCGTAATACACGTCCAGCGCCGCTCGGGAGCCCGGCGCCAACTGGCGCGAGACCCCGCCGCCATAGACGGGATCGCGGAACAGACGCTCGTCGTAGAGCGAGGCGCGCGCTCCAAAGAAGGCGTACCAATCCCACTGTTCCCGCGACTGTCTGAAGTAGACGCCGTCAATCCGGCTGAACGCCACGCCCTCGCGGATCCGTTGCCGGCCGATTCGGAGCGTCGAGGTTCCCCAGACGTCGTCGATCTCCGCATACAGATGAGGAACCCGCACCCGGATAGAGGAATCCCAGGATTCATTGATGTCGCGCAACACGCTCGATGGACGCTGCCTTGAATCCACGTCTTCGTGGACCCACACCCAGCCATCAAAGCGGACGCGGTCCGTTTGGGGCGGGCTCAGTTGGAGCCGCAGGCTTTGGTGGAGGTCGATGTCGGTGTCGCTCCGGGCGCCAGCCGCGTCCACGCCAACCTCAAAGTACCCGCCCGTTACCCAACCCGGAGGGCGGGGTTCGCGCAATTCGATGGGCGGCGCCGGGGCCTCGACTTGGTCCTGTTCCGCGGATCCGGGATCGCCGGCGTCCTCCGGCGCGTTGGCCGCCACGATCTGCGCCGCCACCACGAACAGCACGGCGGCTATAGCGGGGCGCGGCGCGCGCCAAGGACTTCCGGCGCCATCGCCAGCATGAGGCGCGCGTCCCCCCGTGGCTTCGTCCGGTTTCCGCCGGTAGTTAGGGCAGTTCGCCGATAGTCTCATAGATTTCCTGCAGGAAGCGGTTGTCGCGAGGATCGTTCACGTCATACGGCGCTCCAGATCCCGGAACAGTTGCATCATGGCAACCGGCGATGCCGGCGCAGGAGTTGGGCGGAACGGGCAGGATCCCTTCCTCCATGAGTTGGTTGGACGCTTCCGGAGGAAAGGTCATCATCGTGTGGTCATGGGGCCCATGAGGCTGGCCCGCTTGCTCGAGAGGCGGCATGTGGCACGCAACGCAGCGGCTGGCGCCGGAGCCGGCAGGATCGACAGAGTGAAACGGTCCGGTGTGAAAGTCAACGTTGGCTGCCGTGTCGAATCCTAGGAAACGGCTGCCGTGACATTGCAGACACAAGGAGTTGTCGATGGGGTCCGCGGTGAACATGTCAGCGCGGTGCGCGTCATGGCAACTTGCACAGGTGGCCACGCCAACCTGGGCGTGCCCGCTGTCCATGAATTGCGCCGTCTGGACGCCATGGCAACTGCCGCACGTTTCCGCGATGGCTTCAATCCGGTTCCCGGCCGGGCCTCCCCGCCCTCGACGCATCCCGCCTTCCCGATGGACGTCGTGACAATCGTGACACGACGCCGCCTGCGCCGCGGCGTGCGTGGTCCGGTTGAAGCCATCCACCGTGGCGCTATGGCACTGGGCGCACGCGTCGGCCTGGCGGGCGAAGGGCTCCCGCGCGGGATTGTCTATGAACAAACCGCCACGGCCGCCCGTACGGACGTGTTCGTACCCGGGGCCATGGCAGGTCTCGCAGCTTATGCGGCGGTGCGCGCTATCGTGGAAACGCCGCATGTCCGGCGCGCTCCGGCCATCGTGACATCCCATGCAGGTAGATGTGCCCACCTGGCCGGGCTGGCCGGGATTGAAGGCGCAGCCTTCGATCCCCCCCGTCGCGCCCGCCGCCAGCACCAGAACAGGCGCGGCGAGGGAGAAGAAGCGCGGCCGGAAACGGATCCGGCTTGACCTACCGGCGCCGGCCAGGTAACGCATGAGCGGCAACATCATCCCCCATCCCCCTTCCAGGACTTCCCCAGATCCCGCCGAAGCCAGCGCTCAGGACCGGGACAGGCTCCCGCGTCCGTTCGGCGAACGCCCCGGTCCTGACACGAACGAAGTCTCGTCCGCCGACGCGCCAGGAGACGCTCCCTTGGGTCTGCGTGTTTTCCCAAAAGCTCTAGCTGTAGTGTAGAAGGCCGAAGGGGAAATTCCCTCGGGGTAAAAGAAGGATTCGGGCGGGACTTCTCTACGGGATTTCTACGGAGCGCATACGTAGTTGCCCGAGCCTTTGGCCCGGCTTCGGCGAGACAGGGAAGCGCGCAGATTGAGTTCCCGCGCGGAGGACGCGGCGTCCTTGGCTAGAACGAGCCGTTGAGACCGAAAAGCCGGTTCACGAAGGGCAATACCGTGGAAGGATCGTGGTCAACGACTTCCCGCTTGAGTTGCCGCATGGGACGTTGCAGCACCGCGTTGACCAGCCGTTTACTCATGTAGGCGATCTCGTCGAGATCCTCCTGGGGAAGATGCGACAACGCGGCAAGGGTCTTTTCCAGCTCACGCGCCCGAATGACGTCTACTTCCCGGCTCATGGACACAATGGCCGGCTCCGCCGCAAGCCCTTGGAGCCACTTCCAGAATTGCTCCACGCCGTGCTCGACCATCTCTGAACACCGCGCCATCTCCCTCTTGCGATGCGCCAAATGATCGTCCGCGACTTGCCTCAGGTCGTCCATATGGTACAGATAGACGTTGCCCAGTTCGTGGACGGCCGGATCGATATCCCGGGGCACCGCGATGTCGACGGCAAGCATGGGCGCCTTGCCCCGGCGTTTCAAGGCGCGCCGAAAAGCGTCACAGCCCAGCACATGCCCAGGAGCGGCCGTCGACGAAATGACGATGTCCGCCTCGTGCAGACGGGAGCCGATTGCGGAGGCCGGAAGGGCCACGCCGCCAAACCGTTCGGCCGCCGCTTCGGCCTTGTCCTGGCTCCGGTTCGCGATGAGGATACGGCCCACCCCTCGTTCGGTAAGGTGGTTCAGCGTGATCTCACCCATCTTCCCGGAGCCGATGACCAGCACGGTCTTGTCCTTGAGCTCGCCGAAGATCGAAACCGCGACGTCTACCGCGATCGAGCCTATGGAGACCTTGCCCTTGCCGATAACGCTGTTCCTCCGCACCTTCTTAGCCACGGAGAACGCCTTCTCGAAGAGGGCATTGAGGATCTTGTCTGTAGTCTCGCACATCTGGGCGGCGCGAAAGGCGGCCTGAACCTGGCCCAGAATCTGTGCTTCGCCAACAACCAAGCTGTCCAGGCTCGAACATACGCGGAACAGGTGCTCCACCGCGTCTTGCCCGGTGTACGTGTAAAGGTGATTCGCGCACTCTTCCAAGGCGGCGCCGCGCCACTCAAACCAGAAAGAACGCGCCTTCGCCAGGGCTTCCGTCGCGTTTCCAG
>SLHB01000217.1 GCA_007136375.1 Candidatus Hydrogenedentota bacterium | reverse complement strand
GCAGAGGCTTTTCCTCGCCGAACCCGGCCGGCGGATTGGGAGTGCCTCGCTGCGGAGACAAGGTTGCGAACCCCGGAACTAGTTCTTTCCCCGCGGGGGCGGGCTCTCGATACGGCGGCCCTGCTCTGCGCGGCTACGGCTGTCATTTTCTTGTTTTTATTGTTGAGCCAATTTTGGACGGCCGGTTTGGGGCGGCCCGGACTTCTGGCTGTCGCGGCTTGCTGGTGGTTGATTACATTGGCGGTTTGCGTGGTGAATGCCCGTCTCCGTCCAGTTCTTACGACTTGGGCGCCCGGGTGTGCCTGCGTCGGGGACCTGGTTCGAAGCCTTGCCCGCTACAACAATCTGGACCAGAGGCCGGACCATGATGTGGACAAGGCAGTCTGGCGGCTGTTGATCCGCGATGTTTCGGAAATCGCCTGCGTGTCACCCTCCGCCATCACGGCCGGGACACGTTTCGTAGAAGACTTGAACATGAGGTGACTTCGCGCTTTTAGGGCGCTCGGACGCCTGGTCTCCTGTAAGTGTCCAGGTCACTCAAATGAACATGTCCCGCCAGCGCCGGGGTGATGGCGCTGGTGGGACATGTCGTGTTTCGGGGGGACGGTTGGCCCGGGGCCTCTAGCCGAAGTGCTTTTGCAGCAGGGCGAGGTCCAGCCCGGGGTAGACGGGGAAGCGGTTGAGGAGGGTGTTCACCCGGTCTTTGGCTTCTTCCTGGACGGCGGGGTCAAGTTCGTACTTGGCCTTGCTCGGGTTGCCCTTGTTCGCGCCGGAGGCGATGGTGGCGGGCTTGGTGTTGCCTAGCACGAGTTTGAGCACGGCGGCGATCTCCCGCATCTCGGCGGTCCCCATGCCCAAGCTGGTGACGGCGGGCGAGCCCAAGCGCAAGCCGCTCGTGTACCAGGGTCCGTTGGGATCGTAGGGCAGGGAGTTGCGGTTCAGGGTGATCCCGCACTCGCGCACGACGCTCTCGGCCTGGCGCCCGGTGAGGCCGAAGGGCGTCACGTCGATGAGCAAGAGGTGATTGTCCGTGCCCTTGGAGGCCACGGCCAGGCCTTCTTGCATGCAGGCTTCGGCGAGGGCGTGGGCGTTCTCCGCCACGGCCTTGGCGTACTCCTTGAAGGCGGGCTGATTGGCCTCCGTGAAGGCGACGGCCTTCGCCGCCATGACGTGGGGCAAGGGCCCGCCGATGACCATGGGACAGCCCTTGTCCACATACTCGGCGAACTCCGCGTTGCACAGCACCAGCCCGCCCCGGGGCCCGCGCAGGGTCTTGTGGGTGGTGCTCGTCACGACGTGGGCGTGGGCGACGGGGTCGAAGTCCCCCGTGAACACGCCGCCCGCCACGAGGCCCGCGAAGTGGGCCATGTCCACCATGAAGACGGCGCCGGCCTGGTCGGCCATCTCGCGCATGCGCCGGAAATTGATGGCCCGGGGGTAGGCGCTGTAGCCCGCCAACAGGATGAGGGGCTTGACCTCGTTGACGGTGCGCTCCAACTCGTCATAGTCCAGGAGCCCCGTCTCCCGGTTGACGCCGTAGCTATAGGCGTCGAACATCCGCGCCGATACATTGAAACGGTAGCCGTGGGTCAGGTGCCCGCCGGAATAGTAGTCCATGCCCAGGAGCCGCTGATTGCCGGCCTTCTGGCGGATGGTGTTCCACTCGCCTTGGCTGAGCTTAGCGGGGTTCTCCACGCCCATTTCCTTGAGCGCGGGCATTTCCACCCGGGCTTGCAGGATGGCCCAGAAGGCGATGAGATTCGCGTCGGCGCCGCTGTGGGGCTGCACGTAGGCGTGATCGGCGTTGAAAAGCTTGCGGGCCTGCTCACAGGCGTAGGCCTCGATGTCGTCGATATTGCCGCAACCCGCGTAGAAGCGATGGCCGGGATAGCCCTCCGCGTACTTGTCCGTGAGCAGATTGCCCATGGCGAGTTGGGAGTTGAGGGAGCTGTAGTTCTCGCTGGCGATGAGCTTCAGATTGGCGCGCTGATCGGCCAATTCCTGGACGATGGCGCGGGCCACGTTGGGCGCAACCTCGGCCGCGCAACTCAGGTTCGCGATGTACGCGACGGCCGCCGGATCGATGTCCGTGGCGGGCGTGGCGGATAGATACTCGGCGAGCGCCGCGGACGGGGCGGCGCTGGTTGTCGTGGTCACGGTATGGATCTCCTCCTGATTGTGTGATTGTGCACCCCGGGGCATTGAACGCGGAACGCAATGGCTTGAAAGAGATTGCGGTTCGGGGCGGGCGGGCCCAGCGGCCGGGCCGTCTCGTTAGACGGCGAGAGACCGGACACGCGCGGGCAAGCGCTGGGACCGCCGCGTGGGGATAAGTCTGCCCGTGCTTCGAGCCGGAGAGCGGGTTGGAGCCCCTTTCCGGCGGCCGCGCCGTCTGTATCGTGGCGCGCGCCGATGGCGCGCCGGGAGCGGCAAGCGGTCACATTGTAACATTTTTCGTCACGGTGACAATCCCCGGCCCTGGCCCGCGCCGCGAACGGCCTGAGACGCCGTACCCTGGGCAGGCCGCGCAATCCCTTTCTTCACAAGGGCTTAGAGACCATCAGGGCGCCGCGACAAAGAATTGGCCCGGCGCTTGCGTGGGCGCGGTGGAAACGAAGGCCCGGCCCTGGCGGCCGCGCGCAACGGCGACGACATGCTTCCTCCAGCCGGCCGAGGGCCGGTGGAGCTTCTTCAACGGAAAGGAACCGGCGGTCATGGCAAGGCGGCGAGAGCGGCGTAGCGACATCCCAGCCAACGGCAAGGTCCGGCTGGCCCGGGAACGGGCGGGCATGACCCTGCTGGAGGTGATGATTGCCGGCGGCGTGCTCACCATCGGCTTTGTGCTCCTCTTTGGTTCGATCATAAGCATTTCCGCGACGGGCTCCCTGAGCGAGGACCGGGCCACGGCCGTGGCCCACATGTCGTCCGTGCTTGAGGAGGTCCGCGGTCTGGCTTTCAATGACTTGTTGGACTATCAGCCGCCGGCGTTGCCGGGTTTGGGCGCCGCGGCGGAAGTGGAGGCCGCGTTGGTGGCCGATGACGGCGCCGGCGGCCTTGAAACGCTGGGCGTGCTGCCCGCGTCCCTGGGCGATCTCGCCGCAGCGCCGCCGAATCCCGCCACGGTCCGGGTCACCGTGCGCTGGCGCGACCGCGCCGGACGCACGCTAACAACAAGCGCTGTAACCATGGTGGGGAGGTGAGCCCATGAACCGGGACGGCTTTACGCTTATCGAAGTCACGGTCGCTATTGCGCTCCTGTCTATCGTGATGGGCGGCATTTTCCTCCTAGCGGGCAGCCTTGGCGACGCCACGGGCGCCCAGGAGGCGAAGCTGACCACGCAGGACCAAGCGCGCAACGCCATGATGCTCATCGTCCGCGATCTGCGTCAGGCCAGCGCGGCGAGCATCAACTGGAACGAATTGCCGGGGCCGTCCGTCCGCTACCGGACGCCCGTGGACCTCAGCGGGAACGGCGTGCCCGTGGACAGCGGCGGCTCCCTGGAGTTGAGCCCGCCCCGGATCATCGGGCGGGACACGGACGACGCCAACAACGACGGCGTCACGGAACGGCAGCTCGTGCTCACCCAAGACGGGGTCTTCGTACGTGTGCTGGCGAACCAGCTTCTGGATGACCGGGACGTGAACGGCGACGGACAGTTGGAGCGGGGCGTCTGGTTCGAGCCCGTGGGGCAAGCCGTGCGCGTGACCATCGCCGCCGAGATGCGCGCCGCGCCCAATGCGCCGCCCATCATCTCCCGGCTGACCGAAACCGTGTTTCCGAGGAACTAGCCATGACGCCAAACACCAACATCGCGCGCGGATGGCGAAGGGGCCGCGAAGGCATGGCCCTGCTCACGGCCACGATGTTCATGGCCGTGGCCATGGTCATCCTGGGCGCCTTGGCCATCCGCGTAATCAATCAAAGCAATCAGACGAGCCACTACGAGCGGTACCGGGCGGTGTTTCACGGATTGGAAGCGGCCCTGGCCCACGGCGTCGTGCAGATCGAGGCGGGCAATCCCGGACACGTGGGCGCGGAGGCCTGGGAGCCGCCTTTGGGCGTGGACGATGCGCTGCCCGCCTTTGGCGACGCCGGGATCGAACCGCTGACGTTGCCGGGTCAGCCGAATGTGGAGTTCTTCGCCTACGTCGTTGACTGGGGCTCCGACGGCGTAGACAACAATGGCGACGGCACGGTGGACGGGCCCGAGGAACAAGGCTGGTACACCATTCACTGCTACGCGCGCTGGGGCAGCGTGCAGCGCCGGGCCGAAGCCGTGATGCGCAGCGACGACGTGAACGTCTGGCGCAACGCCATCTTCGCGGGAAGCGGCCAGG
>SLHB01000451.1 GCA_007136375.1 Candidatus Hydrogenedentota bacterium | reverse complement strand
CTGGCCGAAGCGGCCGCCAGCGGAGACGCCTCTCCCCAACACCTCCTCGAAGTCGCCATGCAGGCCATCAGCCGGGGCCAGGGCGAAAACGCCAAACTCCTGGCCTTGCGCGCCGCCGCTCTGTTGGCTCAGGCGGAAGCGATCCAGGCGGAGAAGGCCCTTGGCAACGCGGAGCGGCGGTTGCAGGAAGGCAGCGCCGCCATCGAGCAGGCCAAGGAGCAAGTCAGCCAGGCCGAGAACGCCGTGGGCGAGGCCGAATCCCAGGTCGAAACAGGCAAACATAAGCTTGAGGAGCGCCACACCGAGAAGGCGGCCGTCGCGGAGAAGGCGGACGCCATCGAGAGCCAAATCGCCGACCTCGACGCCCAGATCCGTGAACTTCAACAGAAACGGGACGCCGAAGCCGCGGCCCTCGCGGATACGCAGCAGGAACTGGACGAGGCGCGGGCGCAAGAAGAGGCGCAGCAAGAAGAATTGCGGCGGCTGGAATCGGAAGAGCACACCGCGCGCGAGACCCTCGAAAGCGCGCGCCAGCGGGTCAAGGATCTCCAACGGAAGCGCGTGGAGATCGAAACGGCCATGGAAAAGGCGCGCGATCAACTCGTGCGGCGGCGTTCGTCGCTTCAGGAGATCGAGGAGACCATTTCGCAAGTCAGCGCCAGCGCGGACGACGCGCCGTCTCCCGATGACGAAGCCAAGCGGGCTCTGGACTCCCTGTTTTAGCTTCCGCGCTACTCGCGCGCCATTCGTTGTTCGCTTGACGCCAAGGCCGCCGGGCCGCGCGGCCCTCAAGCGCCATCACCGGCTGGGGAAAAGACCCGTCCGCGCCACGCCGGTGGCAAAAGATCGCCCCGGTCCGGCCGTAAGGGCCCGGGCGTGGGCCATTTTCTGAACCACACTGAGCCGCTAAGGGAGAACCAAAGGCCGTGAAAGGCGAATTCGCCGGGGCAGTAGATTTTGGGGCCCGCGCCATCCGCGTCGTAATCGGACGGCGCGGCGCCGATGGCACGGTCCAAATCGTGGGCCATGGCGTCGCGCCGGGGCGGGGCTGTGTCTCCCAAGGCGTTATCCAGGACCTGGGCGCGGCGCAGGCGGCGCTGAAGCGCGCGCTGAAGGCCGCCGAGAACGAGGCGGGCGTCAGCGTCGATTCGCTCTTCTGCGGCGTCCACGGCCGAAAGGTCGAGACCTTTATTCGCGAGGGCAACGTGAAGCTCGCCCGGGATGTCGTGGAGCGCAGCCACATGGAAGAAGCCCGGGACATCGCGTCCCGGGACATTCTCGCTCCGGGCAAGCAGATCATCACATCCGTCACCGCCCAGGAATGGTACGTGGACGATCTCCGCGTCATGGACCCCCTGTCGCTGCGGGGCCAGATTCTGAAGATCCGGGTCCACTTCGCCCGGCTGCCCACCGTCATCGAACACAATCTCGTGACCTGCATTGAATCCCAACGCCGCGACATGGAAGACAGCGTGTTCTTGCCCATCGCGGCTTCCCTGGGCTGTATGACGCCCGAGGATATGGAGCTGGGCGCGGCCGTCCTCGACATTGGCCGGAGCACCACGGGACTGGCCGTGTACCGCGACCACAGGATCCTCTGCGCCCACTGCTTCGAGTGGGGCGGCTACCATCTGACCCGCGACGTGGCCGCCGGGCTCCAGGTGTCCTTTGAGGAAGCCGACGACCTCATCCTCGAGTACGGCCTGTCGAACGCGCGCATCGTCTCGGACGAAGAGGACGGGGACGACGGCGAGTGCGAGGCCGGCGAGGCCGAGGCGCCCTCGGGATCGGAAGCGCCGGTCCGGCCAGACGCCGTCACGCCGCGGATAAAGCTGAAGAGCGTGGTGCCCGGGGCGCCGCCCATCGTCGAGCGGGGACAGCTCGACGAGATCATCCATGAACGGGCCCGGGAGCTGATGATCCGAGTGCGCCAGCACCTCCACAACCAAGGTTTAATGAAGAACCTTGTCCGCGGCCTCATCCTCACGGGCGGCGGCAGCCAAATCCAAAATTGCGCGCACCTCGCCGAGTCCGTGTTCCAAGTGCCCTGCCGCGTCGGCGTGCCGGACACGGTGGAGATAGGCCCGGCCCCGGTGCGCTCGCCGGAGTTCACCGCCGCGGTGGGGATTATCCGCCACGCTTTCGAATTCCGGACCGCGACGCGAAACGGCCAGTCCGGCGCCAACGGCTCCATCGTCGCCGCGGTCAAGTCGCTCTGGAGCGGCTTCCGCAAGTACTATTTCTAAACCGGCGCCGTCCATCCAGGCGCGGCGCGCGTAGCAGCGCCGCCATTCCCTTGCCGTGTCCGCGTTGGCTATACTCAACGGCGTTCCCCCCGTGTCCGGCCCGCACGCCAACGACCCTGTGGTCCGCCGCCTAACAGTTGAAGAATTTCGCCGGGGCCGCGCCGCCCGGCGCCGCGCCAGCCGCAAAGGAGATCGCCTTTTATGAACACGACGCTGCCACTGGGCCAAGGCTGGCGGATGGCGCTGGACCCCGAAGACGAGGGCCGAAGCGCCGGTTGGATGAGCGGGGAGGGGCCGCCGGAGGGCGTTCCCGTGTCCCTGCCCGCTGTCGCCGAACGATACGCGCCAGACAGTCAGGGGCACGTGTGGTTCGCCGTGACCTTTATGGTTGACGCGTTGCCCCCAGACGGACGGGCCTTGCTAGAGTTCGACGGCGCCGCCTTTGAAATGGAGGCCTGGCTCAACGGCGCTCACCTTGGCCAGCACCAGGGCCGCCGCGCGCACTGTGTCATGGACGGAAGCGAGACCTTGCGCGAAGGCGCGAATCTCCTCACCGTTCGTATGCCCCGTAGCAGCAACGCGGGGTTGACCGGCCTATGGGGCCCCGCACGCCTGCGGCTCCGCCCCGCCCTCCACCTCCGCTCAGTCCGCGTGCAGCCCGATCCGCGCCGGGCCCGCTTGGCCGTCGAGGTTGAGGCCTCCGGACCGGGCCAAGTCCAGCTCAGGATCGAGGGGACAGAACATGCCTATTCAGGCGAACCCGGCCCGTTGCACATGCCCTTTCCCGGCTTTTCCCCCTGGCGCCCCGATGAACCTGTTCTGTACACCCTCCGCTGCGTCCTGACCGATCAAGACGGCGCCCCGGCCGATGAACGGACAATCGTCTTCGGCATGCGCGAGTTCACCGTGAAAGACGGCCGGTTTCACCTGAATGGGCGGCCCTTCTACGTGAAAGCCGTCCAATTCGCGCCGGAACCCCGGCACTACTTGGCGGCTTTTGAAGACCCCGCTTCATTGCGGCGTCTCGCAGGGGAGGCCCGCGACAGCGGCTTCAACATGCTCTGGACCGCGGGCGGTCCGCTCCCCCCGGGCATGACGGCCATGGCGAGCGAACTCGGGTTGCTGGTGTGCCAAGAGGCCGCGCGCGTCACCCGGGCCACGGCGGGCGTCAAGGCGCACGACCGGGCCACGGTGCGCGCCCTCGTGGAGCGCGATCAGGCCGAGGCGTCCGTAGTGATGTGGACGGCCGGGCTCGCCGCGCCCCAGGGGCTGGACCAATCCGGCGAACGGAAGGCGTGGGCCCGGGAGCTGGCCCTGGAGCTGCGAGAGCAGGACCCCGGGCGGGTCATCGTGGGCGCGGTCATGGACAGTCCCAGGGCCGGGCCTGAAGCGCCATGTCTCCGCGCCTTCAGCCAAGAGTGGGGGATCATGGAGTTCCTGCCAGGCCGCGCGCCCGCGCCGCCCGACAAGGCGAGCCGGGCCATCCTAGACAGTCTGGGCAGTCCCGGAGCCCTCATGATGCTCCAGGGGTTGGGCGCGGGAGGCGTGGACAGTTTGACGGCGGCCCTGGCCCGGTATAAGCAGGAAGGCGCCGACGACGCCCCCGAAGCCGCGCGCCTGCGCGAGCTGTGGCGCGCCATACAATCGGGATTCAACGCCCGGCGCCTGGAGACCTCCTTCGGCAGCTTCAGCAGCTTCGCCGCCGCCGCGCAAGCCGCCCAGGCGGAAGCCGCCGCGCCGCTCTTGGAGTCCGCGCGCGCCAACCCGCGGACCGGCGGCTATGTCTATGCCGCGCTCACGGGCGCCGGCGAACGGCATGGCGCGGGCATCCTCCAGCCCTGGGGCGAGCCCAAACCGGTGGCGAAGGCGTTGCGCGCCCTTCAAGCCCCGTTGCGCCCGGCGGTAACCCTGGAGAAGCGCAATCTCCTCGCCCGCGAAGAGGGCCGCGTCACTGTAACGCTTATCAATGAGACCCGCCTGGAAGGCCAGGTGGACCTGTCCCTGCAAGTGATCGGCCCCACAGGACAGATGTTGTGGAAGAAGAAGCGCGCCGTGAAGCTTACGCGCACAGGGCAGATCCTGTGGGAAGGCCAGGTGGCGGGCT
>SLHB01000506.1 GCA_007136375.1 Candidatus Hydrogenedentota bacterium | reverse complement strand
GCGCGGCGGACCTGTGCTCGTGATGGGCCTGAAATCCGATCCCGTGAACGGGCGCGCCCTCGCCGAGGAGGTACTCGATCTGGCGTTCGTAGGCCCCCCGCCGGCGTTCGCTGTCTTGCACGAGGATGTTGAAGTCGTTCACGTACAACGCGGCGTCCGGCGCGGCTTCGGCGGCCGCCTTGAACCAATCCACTTGGTCCGGCGCCTCCACGGGCCGCGTGTCCGGATGGAGCACGCTCACGATCTCGTTCTCCACCGGCATTTCGTTGATGACGTCCCATTCATCCACCACGCCCCGGTAGGCCTCGCCGATCGTGTGGATATGCTCCAGCGCCCGCCGCCGCACGTGGGCCTTCGCCTCGGCGCCGCCGTCCTCCAGCGCCTCGCGGACATCGGCGGGCATCGTGTTGCCGTACATGAAGGTCTGCCAGATCATGGTGTGTCCGCGGATGGAGAACCCATGATCGCGGAGCCAGGCCACCGTCTCGTCCGCCCGCTCGCGGAGGCCGGGGTTCTCCCAGCGCCCCCATTTCATGTCGTTCTCCAGAACAGCGTGATTGAAGAGGCGGCGGATATGCTTGCGATAGGGATCCTCGTCATCCGTGCTATTGACGAAGTAACCCGCGTTGACCACCGTGCCGAAGCGGAAGGCGTGGCGCAGCATTTCCACTTCGACTTCGGCGCCTTCCACGGGCGCGCCCTCCGCGTCCCGCACCTCGACGGTGAAGGGGCTCTCGCGGAATTCGGCAATCCGCGACGCCGCTTCGCCCCGCCAATTCTCCGCGCCGGACGCGGCCGCGCCCGTCAGGAATCCCAAACCAAACAACGCCATGACCATGGCCCTTCCACTACTGCGCATGCCCTGCCTCTCCTTCGTCTGAACAAAAAACCTCCAGGGGCGCCGCCCGCTTCACGGGTTTCGCCCCTGGACGCGTTGGTTGTCGTCCCCAAATCGCCTGTCGGGCCGGCAAGACGCCGGCGCCACGAGCCCGCGCTTAGACAATGCCCAAGGCCGCGTTTATGACGATCTGGATGTCCGTGGCGGTCACGTTCCCGTCCCCGGTCATGTCCGCGTCGTAGCTGGGATCGATCTGGAAACCGAGGGCGGCGTTGATGGCGAGTTGCACGTCCACGGCGGTGACTTGTCCGTCGCCGTTGACATCGCCGGTCACACGGGGCGCCGGCTCATACTCGCCTGTCACGCTCACGGCCTCGCCCGATCCCACATGGACCGAGATCGGGGCGGGCGCGCCCCAACCGCCCACGTCGCGGAACGTGACCTCGTGTTCGCCCGTTTCGATGCCGATGATGGAGCCGCTGGACCGCCAGGTTTCGCCGCCGTCGGGGCTCCATTCCGCCCCGGCCGCGATGGCGTCCGGCGGTTCGATCGTGACTTCAAGGGTTCCCATCTCCAGGCCCGGCGCTTCGGTGTACGCGCCGGTCACCTCGACCGTGGCGCCAGCCTCTACCGTAACGGTTTCGGGCCCGGGCTCCTCCCAGCCGGGGAGCCCGTGAAAGGTGATCTCGTACGTCCCTGGATCCGCTTGGACGGCGCCGGCCGCCCGCCACGGGCCGCCGTCCAACCGCCATTGCGCGCCCGCGTTCCGCGCGCCCGAAGGCTCGATGGAGACTTCCAGAACGCCGGAGCCGGGAGCCGATTCATACACGCCAGTAACCGTTACAGTAGCATCCGCTTCCACCGTCACCGTTTGATCTTCCGGCGCCCTCCAGTCCGGGATCGCGCGGAAGCTGACCTCGTAGGTTCCAGTCTCCAACTGCAACGTTTGGCCGCTGTCCAGCCAAGCGTCTCCATTCACGCGCCAGCCCCCGCCGGCGTCCAAGGCCGCCCCGGGCTCTATGAACACCTGCAACTCGCCCGTGTCCGGCGCGACATCGGGCTGGTACTCGCCCGTGAGCGTCGCCGTGGCGCCGGGGTCCACCGTCACCGTTTCGTCTTCTGGCGCAATCCATCCGGAGACTTCCCGGAACGTGACTGTGTGCGCGCCCGCCTCGACGGTGATCGCCTGAGCCGTCGCGTTCCACACCGCGCCGCCATCCACGCTCCATTGCGCGCCCGCCTCCACGGCTTCGCCGGGCGTGATGTTCACCTCCAGAGCGCCCGTCTCCGGAACTGGGGCTTCCGTGTACGTGGCCGTGACGATCGTGGTCTCGTTCGGTTGGACCTCCACATCCTGACCACCGGGCTCGGACCACCCCTCAACTTCCCGGAACGACAGCGGGTGCCCGCCGGCTGGCAACGTGGCCTCGTCGCCGCTGTCCCGCCAGGTTTCGCCGCCGTCAACGCTCCATTGCGCCCCGGCGGCAACGGCGTCTTCGGGTTCTATGGTCACTTCCAGCAGGCCCGTCTCCGGCGGCGCGGCCTCTTCGTAGACGCCCGTAGCCTCCGCCGTTTCGTTCGCCTCGATGGTGACAACTTGGCTAGACGGCGTGGTCCAGCCCTCCGCATCGCCGAATGTCACCGTATAATCCCCCTCCGCGAGGACCACGCTTTCGCCACTGTCCCGCCAATCGCCGCCCACGCGCCATGCGGCGCCCGCCTCCACCGCTTCCGCGGGCTCCAGGGCCACCGTAAGCGATCCGGTGGCCGGCTCCGATTGAAACAGATAGTCCACCTTCACGTTTTGGTTGCTCTGCACCGTGACGGTTTCCGTCTGGTGGATCACGCCATCCACGCTGAACGATACCTCGTAGCTCCCGTCTCCGGGCACGGGCACGGCGAAGCCGCCCGCGTCTGGGGTGAGGGCGTGGTAACCCGAGCCGTCCACGTCGACGCGCACGCCTGCGACCCCTTCTCCGGGAGTGTAGAAGCCGTTTTCGTCCAGATCCTCGTAAACGACGCCCACCACAAAGGGCCCTGGCGTCCCTCCCGAGCGGGCGAACTTCTGCGTGGCCATCGCGGCGTTATACGTGGTTCCCTCGTCGGTGAAGGAGCCCGTTAGGATGCCTATTCCGATCTCTTGAAGGACGCCGTTCATGAGGTTCACCCGGTGACCGGAACTCAGGAACAGATTGTCATGGAGATCCGCCGTGAACTCGGCCAATTCAAACTCACCCGTAGTACCCTGCCAGGCGAGGTTCTCGGCCGTGTTCCAGGAGCCGGACAACGGGTACCCCGCATCCATAATCCGCTCGGAAACCGTGCTGCCGCCCTCGCCCGTGTGGCTGAAGCTGTCCGTCTCCAACAACCATTCGCTATGGCCCACGGCGGCGTCCGTCAACAGGGGATGCACGGCCAGGGGTTGCTTTGGCGTGTCTTCTATTTCGCCGGGCTCAAGATCCGCATTGAGATCAATCCCGAGCCGGTCCGCCTCGGCCCCGGGATTCGCCCGCGCGCGATTCACAAGCTCCAGCATGAACTGTTCGAAGTCCGTGGGCTCGCCGATGCTGTATTCGCCCGCTTTCGGCGCGAGCGGATCCGGCGCCAACCCAGGATCGGTGTAGCCGCTTTCGCTCCAGCCTCCTTCATCGCGCGCTTCGGGGGCGCTGAAATCGGCGTCTCCCCGTGGAATGCCGCTGGTCTCCATCAAGACCGCGCCGGCGATAGCGCACGCCATGGCCACGGCTAGCGTTACACGAATAGCGCTGAAATTCATGGGTCTACTCCACAGGGTTGGGCGCTTCCCCCTCTGGCGCGCGGGCGCATCAAGCGCGTCTCTGGCGCGCGGGCGCATCAAGCGCGTCTCTGGCGCGCGGGCGCGTCAAGCGCGTCTCTGGCGCGCGGGCGCGTCAAGCGCGTCCTCCGTTGCGATTCATGGTAGTACCTTCCCCGATTCGGCGCAACGCGGGACCAACTTGAGTTCGCTCGGCATGTGGACGGCGGGCCGCCGACGGGCGTATGATGAACTCATCTTTGCCGTTACTCGGAGCTATGGAACCTGACTCATCATGACTTACACGCACGGCGGAACAGCGTCCGCTTCCGACATAACCCCCGCGCTCCTGGAGCGTTACGACCGGCCAGGCCCCCGGTACACGAGCTACCCAAGCGCCAACGCCTGGGCGCCCATCGACGAGGCCATGTTCCGCGACGCCCTCGCGCGGGCCGGCGAACGCAAGGACGAGCCCCTTTCCCTCTACGTCCACATTCCCTTCTGCAGCGAACGCTGCGCCTTTTGCGGCTGTAACGTCATCATCAGCCGGAAGGAAGGCGTGGAGGCGAAGTATGTGGACTACGTGGAGCGGGAGTTGGACCTCCTCGCGGGCTGGGTGGGCGCGCGGCCCCTGAGCCAGGTCCATTGGGGCGGCGGCACACCCACGTTTCTCGCGCCGGACCTCATGGAGCGGCTGCACAACGCCATCTGGGAGCGTTTCTCCGCCGCGCCGGACGCGGAACTCGCCTTGGAAATGGACCCCCGGGTCACCACGCCAGAGCAGGCCGCCCTGTTGCGGCGCCTGGGCTTCAACCGGGCGAGCATGGGCGTCCAAGATCTCGACACGGCGGTGCAAGTAGCCATCGGCCGCCGCCAAACGGAAGGGCAGACCCGGGCGCTCTTCACCGCGTGCCGCGACGAGGGATTCACGGGCGTCAACATCGACCTGGTCTACGGTTTGCCCGGCCAGACGCCGGAGCGTTGGGGGCGCACCCTGGACATTATCACGGAGCTGAATCCTGACCGCTTGGCCGTGTACAGCTACGCCCATCTGCCGGAAAAGCTGCACAATCAACGGCGCATCGACGCCGATCTCCTGCCGTCTCCCCAGGAAAAGTACGCTCTCTTCGCCCAGGCGCGGCGGCGCTTCCTGGAGCATGGCTACCGGGCCATCGGCATGGACCACTTCGCCGCGCCGGAGGATGAATTGACCCGCGCCATGGATGCGCGCCGGCTCCGCCGCAACTTCATGGGCTACACCGTGCAACCCGCGGCGGAAATGATCGGCGTGGGGGTCTCGGCCATCAGCGAGGCCGGCGGCATGTTCGCGCAGAACGTGAAGAAGCTGTCCACGTATTACGGCGCGCTGGATGCGGGCCAACTGCCGGTGGCGAGCGGGTACACGCTATCGGGCGACGACCGCGCGCGGGGCTGGGTCATCCACGAGCTTATGTGCAATTTCCACGTCGATTTCGCCGCATTCCAGCAACGGTTTGGCCACAATTTCGGCGAATACTTCGTGGAAGAAGCGGAGGCGTTGGACGCCTTCGCCAGGGATGGCTTCTTGGCGCGCCACACGGACGCGCTGGAGGTGTTGCCCCTAGGCCAAGCCTTCATCCGCAACATCGCCATGGCCTTCGACGCCCACCTTCGGCGCCGCGGCGGGGCCAGCGTCCACAGCCGCACCGTCTAGCGGCCGCCGCTCAAATCACCACGGACACTCCATAGAAACGGCGAATGGCGTTCTCAATGTCCGTTGGCGTGGCGACTACCGGATCCACGCCCCGGTTTGTCGTCAATTCGACGTCGTCGATAGCGATGAGATCGAGGGGATTGATCATGGCCAGGGTGACGCGCGTGTCCGTGGCCGCGATGGGAATGCAGGCATGGTGCGTGGCCAGGCGGCTGCTGATGAGCGCGGGCGCGTCGGGTTCGATGGCGCCGCCGCTCAGTTGCACAAAAGGCGTGTCCTTCTGGGCCGCGATGGCTTGGGCGACGAGCTCCTCCGTGGCGTAGCCTTTCGCCGCCAGGATGACCCCGAGGCGCCGGTGAGGCAGTTGCGCCTGGTCCTCCAAGGCGTTCTGAAGCTGTTCGGCGGATATGACCCCTGCCTCCACCAGAATCTTGCCAAGGCGGCGGCGCTGCCCGTTGGGATCCCGGGGCTCGAGCGCCACTTGTTCCGCTGACGGAGCGGCGTCTTCATCGGCTTCCGCGTCCGGCGTTGGCTGCTGCATATGGCGCGCCATGAGTTCGCCTATCTGCTCCAAGGTCGGCGCGGCGGCGATCCGCGCTTCGAGCTGGGTCAGCCGTTCTTGGGTTTGGCCCGTGTTCGCCCGCAACGCGGCGGCCTCTTCCCGGAGCGCGTCAATGGCCAATACGAGCGGCTCACGCTCCTCTTGCGGACCGGCTTTTCCGGCGCCCGCCCATTCCTTGAGTTGCTCCCGGTCCGGAAGCGCGCCGATGCGTTGCTCCAGGCCCGCGATGCGTTCTTGCGTCTGGCTGGCGGCCTCCCGCAGCGCGGTCATTTCCTTACCAAGGACGCCCAGGGCCTCTCCCTCCCCAACGCCTTGCCGCGTTTCCAAGGTTTTGGCCAACGTCTCCTGCTCCGTGGTGAGGGCGGCGACGGCGCTTTCCAGCCGTTGGAGCGCGTTCGCACCGCCCGCGTCCGGCGCCTGTCCCGCGGCGGCGCCGCGCTCCTGGGCCGCCAAGTATTGGCCCAAACGGGTGAGCAATGGCGTCTGTTGCTGTATGCGGCGCTCCAACCCCGCTATCCGCTGATGCAGTTGGCCAAAGCCTTGGCGGAGGGCTTCTTCGTCCGCGGACGGGGTCTCCAGAACCGCCTCCCATTCCCCCATCTGCTCCAATCCATCCGCCACGAGGCCCATGGTCTGGCGCAATTCCGCCAATTCCCGTTCGATACGGGACATCCGGGCGCCGCCGCCCTGGGACTCCGCTTCAGCGGCTTCGGGACGCGGTGGCGCAGGCGGGCTGGGAGCCGGGGCGGGCTTGGGCGCCGTCCGGGCGAGGATCTGGACGTCCCGCTCCAATGCGGCAAGGCCGTGGCGCGCCCGGGAAAGACGGCGTTGGGCGTTGCGGCGCTGGGCGGGGGACGCGCCGGGGCCCGGGCCCTCCGGAGCCGGTAATGCGGCCAGAGCCCGCCGCAGGCTCTGGATGCGCCCGGTGATCCGGGTCTCGGCGCTAGGTTTCGCCGCAGGCTTGGGAGAAAGGGCCGCGGAGGTCTCCGCCTTGGGCGCCGCTGACTCGCGGGCGGCGTGTCTGGCCTTGAGGCGCTCCCGCATGCCCGCTTCCATGTGGTTCGCCTCGACGTTCCAATCCTCGATGGCCGCTTCCAAACGCTGCAGGATGTCTTCGCGGGATGTGCCCATGGTTTTCGCCTGCTCCCCTCCGTGCCCAACTGTTGTTCAGCTCTGTTGGCCGCGCCGGAGGGCATTGTAAGACCGCGCGGGGAGGCGTTCAAGGGGGTAAGCCGCCAGACGAAGACCGGGCTAGCGGGGATCCAAGACGCCGGTGCGTTGCGCCAACAACCGGGGCAAAGCCGCCGCATTCGGAACCGTCGCATCCGCGGAGCGGGCGATCGCTTCCAGCTCTGCTTCCGTCCGAATGCCGTTGTGGGCCATGAAGCCGTTTACAAACACCACCAGGCCCACGCCCGCCTCCCGCGCGCCTTGCAACTCGTTGCTGCCGCCGTCCCCCGCGAAGACGGCGTCCTCTGGCGCGGCGCCCAGAGCATCGAACACGGCGGCGTAGGCTTCGGCGCTGGGCTTTTCCGCGCCGATCTCGAAGGAGAAACACACCGCGTCGAAATACGCGCGCAAGGGCGAGGCCTCCCAGGCGCGCACGTCGCACGCGTCCGCGTTGCTCAGCAACCCCAGGGGCGCCCCCATGGCGCGGAGGGCTGTCAGTCCTTCCAGCGTTTCCCGGCGCGGCGCCAACAGGGCCTGGCTTTGGTAGGCGCCGAGCCGCGCTTCGCAGCGCGCGTAGGCTTCCTCGTCCAGCGCCAGGCCGTGGGCGCTCGCGAAGGCCTGGAGATAGTTCCGGGGCGCCCGGACGTTGGAGACGCTTCGCTCCCGGCGGGTCTCCCACCAGTAGCGGGCGAAGGCGTCCTCGTCCGCGCCCAGGGCGGCGGCCGCCTCCGCCACGCGATTGGCGCGGCAGGGCCCGAAGTCTTCGGGATCCACGAGGGTGTGGAACAGGTCAAACACGACAGGGCGGCTCATGAACGCGTCCTCCCGCGGCTCGCCGGGATAGGCGCCGAAACGCCCGCATGTCGCCGTTGAATCTTCATGATGTCTCCGCGAATTCAGCCAGCTTGGCGAACAAGTCTTGGAAGATGGGGTTGCGGCGCACATAGGAGACCACGCGAATGAAATGGCGGCTCTCGTCGCGGCTCCAGGTGCATTGATCATTCAACAAGGGACTGTGCGTGACTTGCGACGGCGTCCAGCGGCTGTTGATAAGGAAAGCCACGGCGGACAGGTCCCAGATCTCTTTCGCCCACGCGGCTTGCCCGCCGGTGAACTCCTCGAAGATGCCGGCGAGGTAATCGCCGATGCGCCCTTGGCCCGCCGCCCAACGCGCGATCTCCGGCCCGCTCGTGAGCAGGTGGGACGCGACGCCTAGGCAGGGAATGTGCGCCAGGGGGACGCCGCAGTCGAACAGGTAGCGGGACGCGTGCAGGTCTTGGCCAAGATTGAAGTCGCGGGCCGAGGGCCAATGGTAGGGCTGCCCGCCAAGCCAGACCACAACGATGCGCTCGATGATCGCCGGCTCCATGAGAATGGCCGACGCCACGTTCGTAATCGCGCCGATGGCGGCCACGTAGAGGGGCGGATCGCTCGGCTTGCCCTCCATGGCGCGGCGAATCAAGTCCTCGGCGGCGGCGCTTTCCCGCGGCTCGCTCGGCCCGCCCAAGAAATCCCGGCTGCCCCGATAGACAAAACCTTCCGGGTCACGCTCCATCCGCTCCAGAATGCGATGAAGCTCCTCATGGCTCCGCTCCATGCCTTCGGCCGCGCTCGCCACCCTGGGGTTCAGGAACGGCGCCGCGTACAACGCCTCGACGGTCAACATCGGCCGGGACAACAGGGCGTAAGCCACGGCGAACTGGTCGTCGATCTCGTTGAACGTGTCCGTGTCCAGGACCATGCGCACGGGACCCTTGGGCGGCGCGAGGCGCTCGAACCGGAGGGCGGGGCTAAGCTCGGGCAGGGACGGCATGAGCGTCCTCCTTGGCGTGTTGGCCGGCGGAACGAGGCGCCGGACGCCTCCCGGGCCCCGATAATCAAAGGGCGCGCCGCTATTCGATGATGAACCCGTCCTTCTCCAGGCGTTTCATCAGCTCCTTCTTCGAGATCTTCGAATAAGCCACCGTGTGATTAGGGTCCACCTTGCTCAGGCGCTGAGCGAACGGCTTCCGATGGAGCAACTCAGCGATAACAAGGGGATCGTCCGACTCGATGACGTGAAGCGTCTTGAGGCGGACCCGTTTTACCGACCCAAACCACTCCTCAAGCGTCGTCGCGACATTCTCGGGCAACGACCCGCTCCGGTTGTGCTTCACCAGGAAGTTCAAGAACGCCTCACCGTTGTGGCCGCTCTGCAGCGCCCTCGTCACCGACGCCTTGGTCAACCGGTAAACCTGAGCATGGCCCGCGCCGTGGGGCTCCGCAAACTGCTCCAAGGGGACCGTGACCAAGGGGTCAACGTCCCGGACGGGCACGATGATGTCGAAATTGGGCTGGACAACGATCTCCGCGGGCGCGCTGTCTTGCTCCGTCACCGGCGCCTCGCCGCCGCCGGAGAACAACCACCGGCCCAGGGGCGTCAAGCGGAACACCTCCCGTCCGCCGGCCGCGCCCATGTCCACCAAACCCAACCACAAATACCCTTCTTCCAGAGCCCACTTCAGGGTCCGCTCCGCCGCCGCGCCGCCCCGGGGCGAGGCGTAGCGCCAACGCCCCTTTCGGTCCATGGCCAAGATCGGAGACGATTCCCGCGCTTCCCGCCACACCACATACGCCGCGAAATCGTCGACGGAATACCACGCGCCGTCCTCCAGCAGCCCCGCGAACTCCCGCATGAAATGCAATGACGCCGCCTCCGACCCCGCCGTCCGCAACACCCACTCCACAAGACGCCAATGCCGCTCCGCCCAGGACATGGCGACCAGCCCATCCAACTCCGCCGCCACCACCCGGCGATCCACCACGCCCACCCATTCCAGCGCCTCGGCGTACCACAGGCAGGTGTACAGAGGCACATCCTCCTCGTCGAAAAGAGGCTCCAACCGGCGAAAGTCCTCGCGGTAGAGTTCCCCGTCCGCGCGGAGCCGCGCCGGCTTGCCCGCCACCGCCGCCACCAGACGGCACACCTGCTTCGTGACGTGGACGCCGAACGACACGACCTCCTCGGGCTCCTCCTCCACACGCTTTAGCTCCGGCTTCTTCCCCCCCTCCGTCGACGCCGAAGCCCGGCAGGCGCGGAGCTCCTCCAACAACGCGATGACCCGGACCAGCCGGTCTTCCTCATCAAACCGGAACATCTCGAAGACGGCGAAGCCTGCGATAAGCTCCCCCAAGGCCCGCTCCGTTTCCGTGTCCGGCCGGTCCATCAACGCCCGGATCGCCGTCGCCGTCAGCACCCCCTGCTCGGATTGCCACAGCGCGTCGAAAATCTCCTTGGCCAGGGACGAAAAGTCCTGGGACCCCACGTAGCTCACCAGGGACTCCGGCTGATGGTATTGCTCCTGCAGCAACCAGTCCGCCAACGCCCGCTTCGAATACACTTGCTCCGGATCCAGCCCCAGATAGGACGTCAACGCCACCAGCTCCGCCGTGTTCAGCGTGGCCGTCTGATCGTAGAGCGACCGAATGTCCCCCCGGTTCTCAAGCCCCCGCTCGACCCGGCGCATCAACGACGCAGCCTCTCGCGTGATGCGCACCCGCGTGAGATCCAAAAAGAAGAGATCCGGATGGAGATCGACGAGATACTCCACCTCCTCCATCGGCAAATCGAGCTTTTTCGACAAGAAGCGGACCGTCAAGCCCGACCGGTTGTTCTGGCTAAGCTCCTGCGCGATGACAAAGGCCGGACGGCTCAATCCATCCAAACTGGCCAATACAGTAGCCCTCTTGCGCATATAATTCCCCGCAATAGACGAAATCCACCATAACGACGAGAAAACGCCTCCCGCCAGGCAAAATCCACGCCAGTATAGCGGACAACCCCCGATGCGGCAAGAACACGCGCCAGCCTTCGCGAAACCCAGAGCGGAGCCAGCCCGCCGCTCTCAGACGGACAGGCTTTCAAAAGGAGGACTTTGGTCTTGCGCACCCGCGTAGACCGCTTCTGACAGCGGCCTCGGCGCGGGGCCGCGGGCGGGCGGGTTGAATAGCTTCGCGGCGGGGTCGTCGATAGTAGTTGGACCCGTGTTTGGCGGGGCGGGCCGATCGCCGGATAATCTGGGCGGGCCTCTCGGTACGGTCTTGTGCTCGCAGCCGGAAAGGGGCCGTGGCCCCCGCCCATTGGGCGAACGCGTGTCGCCGGCAGGCGAGACCGCCTGGGAGGCGGCGTTACGGGACTGCCGCCGCGTCAACGGCTTTGCTATCCGGCGATTGGCGGGCGCGCTTGTCTCGCGCCGGTCCATGCCCTATACTTCCGCGCGAACCCGTTTTCTATACTGGATAAGGACACCGACGGACCATGACGCTTATAACGACCATAACGCAATTGTGGGCTAACGTGCTGACCGTCAGCTTTAACATCTTCTTCACGCTTTGGAGCGAGACCATGCAGTGGCTGTTTCAGTCGCCCTTGCTCTAACGCGCCTCTGTAAACACGGAACGCCTCCGCCCGCCGCGCTGATCGCGAAGCAGGCGGAGGCGTTTTTCTGTTCCGCGCCGGTGGCCCCGGGGGGCTTATGCGTCCTTGAATTCGGCCACGAGCCCTTGCACGCTCGCCTTGGCGTCGCCAAAGAGCATGCGGTTGTTCTCTTTGAAGAAGAGGGGGTTCTCGACGCCGGCGAAGCCGGAGGCCATGGAGCGTTTCAGGACGAAGCAGGTGCGGGCGTGGTCCACGTTGACGATGGGCATGCCGTAGATGCTGCTGGTGGGATCTTCGCGGGCGCCGGGGTTCACGACGTCGTTGGCGCCGATGACGATGGCCACGTCGACGGTTCCCATTATGGGATTGATGTCCTCGATCTCCACGAGCTGTTCGTAGGGCACGTTCGCTTCCGCGAGGAGGACGTTCATATGGCCTGGCATCCGGCCGGCCACGGGGTGGACGCAGTAGCTGACTTCCGCGCCGTTCGCCTCCAGCAGTTCGCCCAGTTCGCGGACGGCGTGTTGGGCTTGCGCGACGGCCATGCCGTAGCCGGGCACGAACACGACCTTGTTCGCGGCTTCGAGGACGAAGTAGGCGTCTTCGACGGTGATGGGCTTGGCCTCGCCTTGCTGCGCGCCGCCCGCCGCGCCCCCCGCCGCGCCAAAGCCGCTGAAGAGCACGTTGGCAAGGGAGCGGTTCATGGCCTTGCACATGATGGTGGTGAGTATCATCCCGCTGGCGCCCACGAGTGCGCCGGACACGATGAGCACGGTGTTGCCGATGACGAAGCCGGCGGCGCAGGCGGCCAGGCCGGAGTAGCTGTTGAGCAGGGAGATGACCACGGGCATGTCCGCGCCGCCGATGGGCGCGGTGGCGAGGACGCCGAGGGTCAGGGCGAGCGCGCCCGCTACAAGGAAGGGCGCGTAGCCCATGGCGATGGCGGGGTTGTCCGCGTTCGCCATGAAGAGTACGGCGCAGACAAGGGCGCCGGCGATGATGCCGCCGTTGACGATGTGCTGCCCCTTGAACAACAGCGGCTTGCCGGAGATCTTCTCGGAAAGTTTGCCGTAGGCGACGAGACTTCCGGAAAAGGTGACGCCGCCGATGAAGACCGCGAGGAATATGGCCAGAACCGTCACAAAGGGCGCGGCGTCCGCGGCCCAAACCGACAAATTCCGCTGATATTCCGCCCAGCCGACGAGGAGGCTCGCCATGCCGCCGAAGCCGTTGAACAGGGCCACGAATTCGGGCATGGACGTCATGGGCACGCGGACAGCGGCCGCGGCCCCGATGGCGCCGCCGATCAAGACGCCCGCGACGATGTAAGGAAAAGCCAAACCTTGGGTGAACAGGGTCGCCACGACGGCGATGAGCATGCCCAGGGCGGACAGGCGGTTGCCGCGCCGGGCCGTCTTGGCGGAGCCGAGCATCTTCAGGCCGAAGATGAAGAGGATGGCCGCGGCGATGTACGCGAGTTGGATGAACGCGGTCTCCATCTAGCGGGGCCCCCCTTGTTCCTTGTGCTTGAACATGGCGAGCATGCGGTCCGTGACGAGATAGCCGCCGACGACGTTGATCGTGGCGAAGACGACCGCCAGGGTCCCGAGAACCACGCTGAGGGTCCCCTCCGTGACGCTGCCCGCCGCGACGAGGGCGCCCACGATGGTGATGCCCGAGATCGCGTTGGAGCCCGACATGAGCGGCGTGTGGAGCTGGGACGGGACCTTGGAGATGAGTTCAAAGCCCAGAAAGATGGCCAGAACAAAAGTGAACAGGAGCAGTATATCGGCTGACATTACGTGAATTCCCCCGGATGTCTCTTATACGGACGCACAGCATTCTTGGATGCTGTCGTTCACAACGGCGCCGTCATGGACCACCACGCAGCCAGCGAGAATTTCGTCCTCCAAGTCCACGGCGAAGCGCCCGGCCTCGCTGTCCCAGTAGGCTTCCACCAGATTGCCCACGTTCGCCGAGTACATCTGGCTCGCATGGACGGGGACGAGGCCCGGCAGGTTCGTCCGGCCGATGATGGTCACGCCATGGCGGACAATCTCCTCGTCCTCCACGACGCCCTCGGTGTTGCCGCCGCTGTCCACGGCGAGATCCACGATGACGCTTCCCGGCCGCATGGACTGAACCATGGCATCCGTGATGATGAGCGGCGCCTTCTTGCCGAAGACTTGCGCGGTGGTGATCACCACGTCGGCCTGGGCGCAAACCTTCGCCATCGCCTCCCGCTGCTTCTCTTGCTGCTCCGGGGTCAGTTCCCTCGCGTAGCCGCCCTCCGTCTCCCCCGTTTCTCCGAGATCGGCTTTGACGAAGCGCGCGCCCAGAGACGTCACCTGCTCCTCCACGGCGGGCCGCGTGTCGAAGGCCTCCACCCGGGCGCCCAGGCGCCGCGCCGTGGCGATGGCTTGCAGTCCGGCGACGCCCGCGCCGATAACAAACACCCGGGACGGCGCGATGGTCCCCGCCGGCGTCATCATCATGGGCAGGATCTTGTCCAGGCGCTCCGCCGCCAGGATAACCGCCACATATCCCGCCAGGTTCGCTTGCGAGCTCAGCGCGTCCATCTTCTGCGCCAGGGTCGTGCGGGGAATCATTTCCATGCTGATCCCCGTCACGCCGGCGTCCGCCATGGCGTGGATAAGGCCCGCGTCGTGGAAGGGATCAAGGAAGCTGATGTGGACAGCGCCGCGCTGCATGAGGCGGACCTCGCCCTCGGGCGGCTTGCGCAAGCGCAACACCATATCGGCGCGGGCCAGGGCGTCCGTCCGGCCGGTGACAACTTGGGCGCCGGCCTTCTCGTAGGCGTTGTCGCAGTGTCCCGCCGGCAAACCCACGCAGGACTCCACTTCGATGGTGACACCCTTGTCCACCAGCCTTTGGACAGTGTCCGGGACGATTGGGACGCGCGTTTCCCCCGGATGGATCTCGCGCGGGATAAAAATAAGCATGGCTCTCCCCCGGTAACGCCGCCGTGTGGCGGTATATGGAAAGTTTCCCCCCGGTAGTACAAGACTCGCTTGCATATAGTATAGGGCCGAACCCCGGAATCTGTCAATTGCAGGCGGGACATCATCCGGCCGGCGGCGGAACCGAGGGCGGGGTCAGTCGTCGGACAGGTACAACACACCATCCCGCCGCAACGACACGGCCACATCCCCCGCCACAAGGGGTTCGAGGGCGGCGGCGTAATCATAGGACACGGCGGCCTCCATCGATGCGGCGCCGCCCAGCGCGAGTTCGGCGATGACATGGGAGCCCACGGGTATCAACCCCGTCAAGCGGGCCCGCAACGCGCCCGGCCCCCCTTCCGCCAAAGGGTGGACGCCGACATCCTCCGGACGCACGGCGACATGGGTGTAGCCGTTCTCGGCGCCGTCCGGGACGGCGGGCGCCATGCCGCCGCGAGGCAGGATGTTGCGCACGTTCAAGAACCGCGCCGTCCGGACGGTCTTCGGATGGCGGACCACTTGGTCCCGGGGGCCATACTCCACGATGCGGCCCTCCATCATGATGGCGATGTCTCCGGCGAGAAAACAGGCTTCGCCGAGATCGTGGGTGACGAGGAACACCGTGGCGCCCAACTCCTCGAAGGAGCCGCGAAAGGCGCGCAACAGTTCGCCGGAGGTGGCCGCGTCGAGGGCGCCGAAGGGCTCGTCCAGGAACAGGACGCGGGGCTTCACGATGAGGGCGCGGGCCAGGGCGACGCGTTGCTTTTCGCCGCCGGACAGGGTGGCGACATCCCGGCGGCCGAGGAGATGCCCGATGCGCAACAACTCCGTGAGGCGCTGCAACTCCGGCGCGGCGGCTTGCCGCGCGGCGCGGGGACGCAGGCCGAACATGATGTTGTCCCGCACGGAGAGATGGGGAAACAAAGCGAGATCTTGGGGGATGTACGCGATGCGCCGCGACTCCGGGGGCAACCGGGTGATGTCCCGTCCGTCGAGGAGGACCCGGCCTTCGTCGGGCCTGCGCGCGCCCATGACCGTTTCCAGCAACAGGGTCTTCCCCGCGCCCGACGGGCCAAGGATGGCCAGGCAACCGCTCTCGCGCAGCTCCAGATTGACCCCGCGCAACGCGAAGGCGCCGTAGGACGCCGCCAAGTCACGGACTTCGATCACGTCCGCCGCCCTCCCGCCGCCAGCCTTACCGTGAACAGGACGAGGAGGGCGATGAGGGTCAGCACCATGACCAAGGCGACGGCGGCCTCGATGCGCACGGCGGACCAGTTCAGCATGATGGAGACGGGAATGGTGTCGGTCTTGCCCCG